>NZ_DBMACV010000010.1:0-67764 GCF_057861905.1 Phocaeicola sp.
CCTCCCGCAGGGGCTTTCTCCGGATGCTCAGGAAATGATGACAAATGGGAGCTTAATAGAAAATGCCGAAGCTTATTAATATTGATAATGCATTCAGCGCTTTCATCTTGTCGAAAAAGTCACAGATCCATATTTTCATTGAGTGAAGTGTCTATTTGCTATAAAGAAACCATGGCTTAAGATGATTTAGAATTTTGCTCCTTATTGAAGAGAAAATAGGCTTAATATAGAAAAATAGTAGCCTTTAAGTTATAACTATATAAAAAATCCTCTTATTTCAGCCAAGATGGATTTTAGTTATATGGCTAAAATAAGAGGATTTTATCTTTTAAATTTCAATTTATGATTTTATCTTGATAGAGATAGACTCTTTTTCATCAGACTCCGCGTATGGTGTTGATGACATTGTTATCTTTATTTATTATATTTTTCAAGTAATCCGATTGCTACTTCGTCACCCAAGTCTCTTGCTTTTTGCAAATTTGAGATTCCCTTTTCCATTTGTTTCTGTTGAACTTGGATATACCCTAACATACGGTATGCCGGTGCATTTTGAGGATCGATGGATATAGCCTTCTCAAGTGCTTGAATAGCTTCTTCTACTTGATTGACACGTAAACATACACCTCCTTTTTCTACCCAGTAATTAACATTGTTCGGATCTAATTCTACAGCTTTGTTTATGTCATCAATTGCTTGCTGGTACATGCGGCATTGCATTTCAGCCTGCATACGAGTGAGATAAAATTCAGCAGAAACTTGTCCCAGCATGGCATCGTAAAAGTCATTATAGTCTGCTACCGCTCCTCGATAATCCTCTATTGCAATTTTTGCACCTGCGCGTTCATACAAATAAGGAGCTGCATCTTCTCCATAAGGCTTATTAAATCGTGCAACGGCACTATCCATTAGGGCAACAACTTCCTTTTTGTCTACTCCTTCCATCAAGTCTTTGGCTTTAGCGCTCGAATAGAATGTTGCAGCGGAAGCAAGCGGGCTCTTGTTTACCTTGTCGTAAGCCGTAAAGGCTTCTGCATATTTCTGCATGGCGAAATAAATATCTCCTTGTACTTGATAGTATATAGGTTGCTGAGCTATTTGGATAGCCTCATTGATTTCATTTAGTGCACGGTCGAAAGTCCAGTCGGCATAAGTAGGTTTATCTCCTTTATTCAATTGATAACTGTAAATCAGTTTAGAAATATTATAGTGAGCATCATCCTTTTGCTTCGATAAATCAAGCATTTTGTTCATGTCCTCGGTTGCCAGAGCATTGTGAGCATCATCACCGTAATTCATATAACAAGTAGCCCGACGCAGATATCCTTCCTGATTTTCCGGGTATTTGGCAATAAAATCGTTCAACAGGTTCAGATAGCTGTCACGGTCGAGTGTAGATGCTGCCATATAGAGGTATACCAATGCCTGAGATTCATCCTCAGGAAGCCCTTTCTTTATGCCAATAGACTTAAGAGTAAGATCGTTTACCGATAGGGCACTAATCGAAAGAGAAGATGCATAGGTAACTCCGATGGCATAACTTTCCTTACTTTCCGGATCAGAATTTTTCTGGATTAACCCCAGAACTTCTCCGTTTGCATTCATTACTGGACAGCTTACTGTTTTGTCTGTAGTTTGCATATTCAGCGTATAGTAGAAAGAATTGTTGCCTATCGTATCAATTTTGGCTATTGTACCATTTTGTCCATCGGCCGATTTTTGAGTGGAGTATGGAAGCAAATAAACTGTTTCACCCAGTGTCGCGGTCTGTGAAGCAGGTTGAAGTGCGGCAGCCTTTTTGTCAAATTCAGTTTTGAACTTAACAACATCGTAAATATCGTTTGCACCCATAATATATTTTACGGGTAGCTCTTTACCGTCTGCTGTTACGATGACTGCATGATCTGCTCCTTTGAAGAGTGTATAATCAGATACGGCAGTTCCTTGTTCGTCGATATAGAATCCGTTTCCCGTATTTAATATTTGGTTCTCTTTGTTATAAGTTATAACAGAAAAGACCGCTTTTCTGGCTTTGCTTGCCCATTTGGGAAGCTCTTGTGAGAATCCCGTAAGGAATGACATTCCACAAGCTAATATAAGTATTGTCTTTTTCATGTACTTTTACGTTTATGTTTTATTCTTCATTTGTGAATCCACGCTGCTTGATAGCTTCGTAGATAAGGATACCTGCTGCAACTGATACGTTAAGTGACTCGATGGAGCCGAACAGTGGAATCTTAATCCATTCATCGCATAAAGCAAGATGTTCGTAAGGTACTCCCGTATCTTCTGCTCCCATAATAATACAAGTAGGGTCTGTATATGTTGCTTTTGTATAATCGTAGTCACCCTTTTCGGTCGCAGCTACAATTTTAAACCCACTTTCTTTCAGGAACTTAATCGTATTGGTAAGATTATTCTCACGGCATACAGGGATGGTGTGCAATGCACCGGCAGAAGTCTTGATGGCATCGGCATTTACACTGACACTATTTTTCGAAGGGATAATGATAGCATCGACTCCGGCACATTCACAGGTACGTGCGATAGCTCCAAAGTTTCGTACGTCAGTAAGCCCGTCCAGCATAATCAGCAGCGGGTTCTTTCCTTGTTCGAAGAGGAAAGGTACGATGTCCTCCGTACGTTGATAGGTGATAGGGGAGATAAATGCTATTACTCCCTGATGATTCTTTTTCGTGATACGGTTGATGCGTTCCACAGGGACACGCTGTACAGGGATAAATGTATCTTTCAGTACGGCAAAGAGTTCTTTCGAGAGATCACTCTGAATGTCTTTTTTCACCAGTACTTTATCTATTTCCTTACCTGCCTGTATGGCCTCTATGACGGCTCTTACGCCGAATATCATTTCATTTTTTTCAATCATATCTTTTTATTTTCGTTTTTTTAAAGACTTGAGTTTCCTTCCAGTAGCGCACGAGCATTGTTCAGTGCCGCTTCTGTAAGTGTGCTTCCACTCAGCATATTGGCAATCTCCTGTACACGTTCTTCCTGTGTAAGCAGTCGGATATGGCTGTTGGTCCCCGTTTCGGTATCCTCTTTATACACCTTGTAATGGGAAGTGCCTCGTGCCGCAATCTGTGGCAGATGAGTTATACTGATAACCTGACGGTTCTGGCGTCCCATATCCTGCATGATAAGTGCCATCTTTTCTGCAATCGAACCAGATACTCCAGTGTCGATTTCATCGAAGATTATAGTTGGAAGCTTCACTGCTCCGGCAATCATGGCTTTCAGTGAAAGCATGACACGAGCAATTTCTCCTCCTGAAGCGATAGATGCCACATTTTGCAATGTCCCGTTTTTGTTGGCAGAAAAAAGAAATGTTACACTATCCATTCCTTTGGCATCCGGTTCCTTACGTGGAGTCAGTTCCACGGCAAAGCGTACATTGGGCATTCCTAATGGAACGAGCAATGACTTCATGTGCTCCTCTATATGGCGTGCAGATGTTGTACGGAGTCCGGTCAGTAGCGAAGCCTGTTTCAGTACCTCATCATACAACTGTGCTTTGTGATTGTTTAGCTCAGCAATACGGTCATCGAAGGAAGTAATGGCATTCAGTTGCTTGCGGTAATTGTCTGTCAGCTCGATGAGTGCTTCTACCGAATCGACTTTGTGCTTTTGCTGAAGGCTGTAAATCTGGTTCAATCGTTCGTTTACATAATCCAGTCGTGAAGGATTGAACTCGATTTCCTCTTCGGCTCCTGCCAGGTCGTGGGCTATATCTTTCAGTTCGATGTAGCAACTGTTCAGCCGTTCAGTCCATTCTGCAGCCGGAGCATATACACGTGCTATGTTCTGCAAGGTTTGCATACATTCCTTAGTCTGTGAAAGCGCTCCACCTTCTTCACCGTCTATCAACTGTTCTGCCTTGTACAGTCCAGCTTTGATATCTTCTGCATGGCTCAAGGTTTCAGCTTCCTGTTCCAGCTCACTCTGTTCTCCTTCTTTCAGATTAGCTTCTTCCAGTTGTTCCAACTGGAAACGAATGTAATCTTCATCCTTGCGGCTTTTCTCAGCCTGTTCGATAAAATCTTCCAGTTCACGGCATACCTGCCTGTAGTCTGCATATACTTGCTGGTACTGGGCAAGTTGTTTATCATCCTGCGCCAGAATATCCAGTATATTCAACTGGAAACCCTCTTTGTTGAGTAGCAGGTTCTGATGTTGACTATGTACATCAATCAGTTTCTCTCCCAGAACTTTCATCTGAGCCAGTGAGGCTGGAGTATCGTTTATGAAAGCACGACTCTTTCCGTTTGCCGAAACCTCCCGTCGCAGAATACATTCTTCGGGATCATATTCGATGTCGTTTTCGGCAAAAAAAGATTCCATGCCATAGCTGGAAATGCGGAACCGGGCTTCGACAATACATTTGGATGCTCCGTTCTTGATAGCTTTTACATCGGCACGCTGGCCCAATAGTAGACCAATCGCCCCCAGAATGATAGATTTTCCGGCTCCCGTTTCGCCTGTAATGACCGAAAAGCCGGATGAAAAGTCAATGTCCAGCTTGTCGATCAATGCATAGTTCTGTATATAAATAGACTGTAACATACGTATTCCTTTCGGTTTACTTAATGGAGTATGGCAGCAAGTTTATCGATGATATCTTCCGCCACTTCCTTCTTTCCTTTCAGGGGATAAGGCGTTTTTCCCTGTCGGTCGATAATCGTGATTTTATTGGTATCACAACGGAAACCGGCACCTTTGTCGTTCAGCGAGTTGAGTACAATGAAATCGAAGTTCTTCCGTTCCAGCTTGTCCTGAGCATGCTGCACTTCATCGTTGGTTTCCAGAGCAAAGCCAACCAGACACTGATGCGGTTTCTTTTCCTTGCCCAGTGCTGCTGCGATATCCTGAGTCGGTTTCAGACGTAGAACCAGATCTTCTTTTTCACGTTTGATCTTATGGTCGGCAGTCTGTTCCGGTGTAAAGTCGGCTACTGCTGCGCACAGAATACCAGCATCTGCTCCGGCATATGCCTCTTTTGCAGCAAGATACATCTGTTCTGCACTTTCCACATCTATCCGATGGATGCGCGGATGTACGGCGTTCATGTTTACCGGTCCGCTAATAAGTGTGACTTCTGCTCCCCGTTCGGCACAGACCTCTGCCAGGGCATAGCCCATCTTTCCCGAAGAATAGTTTCCGATAAAACGTACCGGATCTATCTTTTCGTAAGTCGGGCCAGCGGTAATCATTACCTTTTTGCCTTTCAGGTCCTCCTGTCGGGCAAAGAAAGCCTCCAGTACCTCCACAATCTTTTCCGGCTCTTCCATTCTTCCTTTTCCCACCAGGTGACTGGCAAGCTCGCCCGAAGCCGGTTCGATGATGTGATTTCCGTACGAACGGAGAATATCGAGGTTATGCTGTGTAGAAGGATGAGCAAACATATCCAGGTCCATTGCCGGAGCCACGAACACGGGAGCTTTCATAGAAAGGTAAGTAGTAACCAGCATATTATCGGCTATCCCGTGTGCCATCTTACCGATGGTTGAAGCAGTAGCAGGAGCTATAACCATAGCATCAGCCCATAATCCCAGATCTACGTGACTGTGCCATGTTCCGTCGCGCTGCGAGAAAAACTCGCTGATGACAGGCTTGCTGGTCAGCGCCGAAAGTGTAATAGGAGTAATGAATTCTTTTCCGGCAGGAGTGATGACAATCTGTACCTCTGCACCTTTTTTTATCAGGAGGCGTGTAAGCACGGCTGCCTTGTAGGCGGCAATACTTCCCGTAATGCCCAATACTATTTTTTTCCCTTTCATTCTGTTTATTTCACCAATCCGCTTTCGCGCAATCTGATTTTAGTCAGTACATTTTTAGTATTCAGTGTAAAATCTCCGTTCAGGATCCAGCCATAATACCCCGGATCACGTTGCAGAACTTCGGCTACCGGTATACCTTTGTATTTACCAAAGTTGAAGACTTCCACACCATTATCGTCGAATACAATGCGTCCTGCAAAATCTACATTTTTGCTGTAAGTAGAATAATCGGACAAAAACTTGATATCGTTTTCCAGTACATCGGGATAACGGTCGAGCTGAGCTTTCAGTACTTCATATGTAGCGCGTGTATCAGCTTCTGCGGTGTGAGCGTCTTCCAGATTCTTGCCGCAGTAGAACTTGTAGGCAGCCGAAAGTGTACGCTGTTCCAGCTTGTGATAGATAACCTGGACGTCGATAAACTTACGCTTAGTCAGGTCTATATCAATACCGGCACGCAGAAATTCTTCTACCAGCACGGGCACATCGAAACGATTGGAATTGAATCCGGCAATATCTGCTCCCTCCAGATCACGGGCAATATCCTTGGCTACTTCCTTGAATGTCGGACAGTCTGCCACATCCTCGTCGTGTATGCCATGTATAGCTGTAGAGGCTTCCGGAATGTGCATTTCTGGGTTGATACGCATGGTCTTACTTTCTTCGTTTCCGTTTGGATAAACTTTCAGGTAACAGATTTCGACGATACGGTCAATATTTATATTTGTTCCCGTGGTTTCCAGATCGAAGAAAATCAGGGGATTCTTTAAATTCAGTTTCATAAAATAGAAATATTTGTTTCGGCACTGCCTGTCTTTTCGGTGAACTCTTCTCATTGCCGGGTGGACAAATCCGATATGCGGAGTCTTTCGCCAATGAGAAGGGCAGGCCGACTTTGTTTGTTTTTTATCAATCGTTCAGCATCATTGGCATCAGCAGCATGAGGATGTCTTCGTTTTCTTCCTGTTCTTCCGGAACGATGACTCCTGCGCGTGACGGATCTGCCAGTTCGATTACCACATTCTGTGATGAGAGGTTGTTCAGGATGTCGATCAGGAAAGAAGACTTGAATCCGATGCTCATGGCATTTCCTTCGTACTGGCAGATGATTGTTTCTTCGGCCGAGGTAGAGAAGTCGATGTCCTGTGCAGAAATCTTCATCTGGTTTTCCGACAGACTCAGCTTAATCAGGCTGCTTGCCTGTGAAGAGAATACCGACACACGGCGAAGTGCGCTGATAAACGAAGCACGATCGATGATAGCCTTGTGCGGATTGTTCTGAGGAATGACCGAATTGTAGTTCGGGTAACGGCCTTCTATCAGGCGGCAGACCATGCGGTAATTATCCAGTGTAAACGAAGCGTTACGGTCGTCGAATCCGATTTGTACGTCACCTTGTTCTTTCGGCAGTAAGTTCTTCAGCAAGTTTGCCGGCTTCTTGGGCAGGATGAATGCAGCTTTCTCGTCGCTGTGCGCAGCAAAAGTCTTGCAGCGTACCAGTTTATGACCGTCGGACGCTACAAGAGTGATGTCTTCCGGAGTTATGTCGAAATAAATACCGTTCATTACCGGGCGTAATTCGTCGTCGGCAGTTGCGAAGATACAGCGGTTCACGCCACCCATCAGTACATCGGCCGGCATGTTTACCTGAACTGCATTGCTGCCCAGTTCCTGAGTCTGCGGATATTCGTCAGCATTTTGTCCCATTAAGCTATATTTACCGTTCTGGTATTGTACAGTAATCTCCAGATTGCTGGGGTTTATCTGGAAACTCAAAGGCTGTTCCGGAATTTCTTTCAGGGCTTCCAGTAAGGTCTTGGAAGAAACGGCCAGACGTCCGTCGCCGTCGAACTCGTTTACTTCGATGGAAGTCGACAATGTAGTTTCATTGTCGGACGCAGTCATCGACAGTGTTCCGTCCTGCAACTCCAGAAGGAAACAGTCAAGTATCGGTAAGGAATTCTTTGAGTTGATAACACGACTGATAGCCTGTAAGTGGCTGAATAAGGCTGTACTTGAAACAATAAATTTCATGGTCTTTCTTATATTAATTATTTTCTAAGTTATATCATCAGATACTTCTGCAACGGGCTCTGCCGTCGGGAAGAAAACATACTTTGTTGCATGCTGTTTATCTTGCCAAAGTTACGAAAAGATTGTAGAAGCATCGCAAAAAAGAGGGTAAAAATTAGTTTACTTGTTCAGAAAAGCGTAATTTCGTGACCGATTTAAAAACTAAAAATATGGAATTAGCAGGAAAAGTGATAGCAGTTCTTGAGCCCAGAGGTGGTGTTTCAAAGAATGGTAATGAATGGAAGGTGCAGGAATATGTCATCGAAACTCACGATCAGTATCCTCGCCGGATGTGCTTCGATGTGTTTGGTGCAGACAAGATACAGCAGTTCAATATTCAGGTAGGGGAGGAATTGAATGTCTTCTTCGATATTGATGCACGCGAATGGCAGGGACGTTGGTTCAACAGTATCCGTGCGTGGAAGGTAGAACGTGTAGGTGCTGCTCAGCAGATGCCGCCGATGGATGCTCCTTTCCCGCCGATGAACGCAGCTCCGGCTGCTCCCGTAGATTTTGCGGCTTCGGACGAAAAAGACGATCTGCCTTTCTGATTTTTCTGCTGGCAGATGAAATAATACCGGACCCGTGCAGGTTGTTTTCCAATATATACCTGTACGGGTTCGTTGTTTGTAAATATATGCATCCGACGATTATTTGAAATCGGCTGGATATGCAAGTAACTGATACATGATGGCTTTTGCCATACGGTAGTGTCCGTTGGCATTCGGATGCAGGCGGTCGGTCGTCGCATCGTGAAAATATTGAGAATGCTCATCAAACATCGGGTAGAGTCCGCAGATACTGTTCAGGTCGATTACCGGAACAGCCCATACGTTTCCGGCTTCCTTTATCACGTTTACATATTCGTCTACGTAGAGGCCCAGCTTGTTGGGAAACGCTTCTTCCGGCTGAATGTTGTTGTTGCTGAAGCGGGCCTGTGCACGGTGTATCGGTGTCAGCAGGATGATTTGTTTGGTCGGGAAGTTCTGCTTCAGGTAACTTAGTGCCTCGTTGATTCGTCCCCGGAACGTGTTGCTGTTCAGGTCGGCACTGCGTTTCTTACGTACTTCCTTGCCTCCGCCTTTTACGGTCGTTTCTTCGTAATTGAACGTGTACCATTCTCCTAAAGGTACTCCGGCATTATAATCGTTTGTTCCGGCAAAAATAATGATGGCGTCTACGTCATCCCCAACGTCTGCTTTCAGCTTTTGAGCTTGTTTCAAGATACCGTTCCACTGATTGCCGTTGATGCCGTATACCAATGGCTCGAGTCCCAGCATTTCGGCCAGGTACTGCCAGTAATTTTTGGTGGTTCCTACGTGTATCTTGTCGGTGATAGAGTCACCCAGAAAGGCGACTTTTTTTCCGTTCCATTGATTTTGCCGGATGCATTCTGTTGCTTCGGGCTCATTTGTCGTTGCCATGCCGGGAATCGTCTGAGAGGAGAGGAGAAGTCCCGAAAGTAAGCATGCCATATATTTTGTGTACATGATATTTGTATTTCTTTGTGTTTTGGATAAGGAATGAAAATAAGGCACAGATAACACGGGATAACATACCGGCTTTGATTCCGGTAGCCCATGTAGTCTGTGCCTCCTTCTGAAAGTGGTTTTATTCTTTTATTCCCACTCGATTGTGGCGGGTGGTTTTGAAGAAATATCGTAGCAAACGCGGTTTACGCCTTTTACCTTGTTGATGATGTCGTTCGAAACCTTTGCCATAAACTCATAAGGCAGATGAGCCCAGTCGGCAGTCATGGCATCGGTACTTGTAACGGCACGCAAAGCAACGGCACGTTCGTAAGTACGTTCGTCACCCATAACACCTACGCTCTGTACCGGAAGCAAGATAACTCCAGCCTGCCATACCTGATGGTAAAGCGAAGTTTCATTGCCGTTGGCGTCGGTAACCTTCCAGTCGCGCAAGCCTTGGATGAAGATATCGTCAGCATCTTGCAGGATACGTACCTTTTCGCGTGTGATATCGCCCAGAATACGTACGGCAAGTCCCGGTCCCGGGAACGGATGGCGGGTAATGAGGTGTTCCGGCATACCCAGCTCGCGACCTACACGGCGTACTTCATCCTTGAACAACAGGCGGAGAGGTTCGCAAAGTTTCAGGTCCATCTTTTCGGGCAGACCACCAACATTGTGATGACTCTTGATAACAGTTCCTGTAATAGACAAAGACTCGATGCAGTCTGGGTAGATAGTACCCTGAGCCAGCCATTTCACGTCTTTTATTTTGTGAGCTTCTTCGTCGAAGACGTCGATGAAGCCTTTACCGATAATCTTACGCTTGCGTTCCGGTTCGGTTACGCCTGCCAGTTCGCTGAAGAACTTTTCGCTGGCATCTACGCCGATAACGTTCAGGCCCAGACATTCATAGTCGTGAAGAACGTTCTTGAATTCGTTCTTACGCAGCATACCGTGGTCTACGAAAATACAAGTCAGGTTCTTGCCGATAGCCTTGTTCAGCAGTACGGCTGCTACCGATGAGTCTACACCGCCGCTCAGTCCGAGAACAACTTTGTCGTCACCCAGTTGCTTTTTCAACTCGGCAACAGTCGTTTCGATGAACGATGCAGCACTCCAGTCCTGCTTACCTCCACAGATATCTACTACGAAGTTCTTCAGCAACTGTGTACCATCTTCTGTATGGAATACTTCCGGATGGAACTGTACGCCCCAGAGCTTTTCACCTTTTGCCTGATAAGCTGCTACTGCAACCTTGTCGGTAGAGGCAATGATTTCAAAATTTTCGGGGATAGCTGTAATGGTATCTCCGTGGCTCATCCACACCTGAGAGTTTTCGCGGATGCCTTTCAACAACGGGTTCTCGTGGTCGAACTTGGCCAGATGTGCACGTCCGTATTCACGTGTGTTGGCAGGTTCAACTTTACCTCCGTTGGTATACGCCATGAACTGTGCGCCGTAGCAGATACCCAAGATAGGATATTTGCCGCGAATATCGGTCAAATCAACTTTGAAGGCCTTTTCATCGTATACAGAGAAGGGGCTTCCTGAGAGGATGACACCGATAACCGACGGATCATTGTGGGGAAACTTGTTGTAGGGAACAATCTCGCAATACATGTTCAGTTCGCGTACGCGGCGGCCGATGAGCTGCGTGGTCTGTGAACCAAAGTCGAGAATAATGATTTTTTCCTGCATATTTTATTCTGTAAAATTTTCTATGCGTGCAAAGATACTCATATTTTTTTATAAATGCTACAAGTGCTTCGGAAAACGTGGGCATCTTTCGCCAAAAATGTCTCGACGTTTTTTTATTTTTTGTACAGAAAATAAAATCTTTTGTACAAATTTTATTCGTCGCGTCTGGACTGGTTCTGAATGATGTCAGGATGTCTTTCTGTAAAGATGGCCTTGTACAGAACTTGCTTATGCCAGTTGCCGCACGTGTCTGTGTGTTTTCTCCGGCCTTTTTGCATAATGCATTTTCCGTTTGTTGCACTCTGTTCTCCTGGAAATGCTATTCCTTTTTAGTTGCCTTTTGAGTTGTTTTATTGTCTGGAAAGCTTTGCAGGAATATTCTCCTTATATATTATAGATAGCGAAACGGGCAGAACGCATATCGGGAAAAACGCTGCTGGGTAAGGCAGACGAAATGGTTACTTAATAATATATAAAGGAGAATGGAAAGCAATCCGTAGACCGATTGCAATAAAGGCTGGGAAGAGGTTGGTGTTTGTCCCGAAGGACAGAAAGGAGTATTGCATGGTGTGAAAACAATCTACGTGTAAAGTACGGATTGCAAAATGACATGAAACGGAGTTTGCAACAAAGCTTTCCATGAAAATTACTGAAAAAACAAATCGATTTTTTCTTAATTTTAATACTTTTCGTGCCCAAGTTCAAAAAGAAATTCTTATTTTTGCAACGCAATCAGGAAAGAAGAGGTAGATAAATCCTGAATACCTGAGGGCTGAGATTTAAAAAAGCGAGTGTTTTAAAATTGAATTATAAAACCTTTAAAATTTAAACAAAATGATTAAAGTAGGTATTAACGGTTTCGGTCGTATCGGCCGTTTCGTATTCCGCGCAGCTCAAAACAGAAACGATATCCAGATCGTAGGTATTAACGACTTGTGCCCGGTTGATTACTTGGCTTACATGTTGAAATATGATACAATGCACGGTAAATTCAACGGAACTATCGAAGCAGACGTTGAAAACAGCAAATTGATTGTTAATGGCAAAGAAATCCGTGTAACAGCTTGCAAAGATCCTAAAGAATTGGCTTGGAACGAAGTAGGTGCTGAATACGTAGTAGAATCTACTGGTTTGTTCTTGACTAAAGAAAAAGCTCAGGCTCACATCGAAGCTGGTGCTAAATATGTTGTAATGTCAGCTCCTTCTAAGGATGACACTCCGATGTTCGTTTGCGGTGTTAACGAAAAGACTTACGTTAAAGGTACTCAGTTCGTTTCTAACGCTTCTTGTACTACTAACTGCTTGGCTCCTATCGCTAAGGTTTTGAACGACAAATGGGGTATCACTGATGGTTTGATGACTACAGTTCACTCAACTACTGCTACTCAGAAAACTGTTGACGGTCCTTCTATGAAAGACTGGAGAGGTGGTCGTGCTGCTTCTGGTAACATCATCCCGTCTTCAACTGGTGCTGCTAAGGCTGTAGGTAAAGTTATCCCGGCTTTGAACGGTAAACTGACTGGTATGTCTATGCGTGTTCCGACTTTGGATGTATCTGTAGTTGACTTGACTGTTAACTTGGCTAAACCGGCTACTTACGCTGAAATCTGCGCTGCTATGAAGGAAGCTTCTGAAGGCGAATTGAAGGGTATCCTGGGTTACACTGAAGATGCAGTTGTTTCTTCTGACTTCTTGGGTGACACTCACACTTCTATCTTCGATGCTAAAGCTGGTATCGCTTTGACTGATACTTTCGTTAAGGTTGTTTCTTGGTATGACAACGAAATCGGTTACTCTAACAAAGTATTGGATCTGATCGCTCACATGGCTTCTGTAAACTGCTAATCAGTTAAAATAACCATATAGCGGAGCCGCTCGGTTTTTACCGGGCGGCTTTTTTATTTTTATATCTGTAGGCTTTTTTGGTTGGGAGGGGCTTGGGTATTTTATAGTTGTTTGTACTTTTGTTTGCCTTGTCAGAGCTGTTTTTTTGGGTGGAAGTAGAGGGGTGTGGGTGCTTGGCTCGTATCAGAGAGGAAGTAGCTTTGGCGCGTGTTGTTATTTCTTGCTGAGGCAAGGAATTGTATTTGCTGTTGAGGGATTTCGATGTTGAGGCTATAAAAAGGATTTGTCTTTGGTGAATAGTTGGCTCTGACTGGGCGATAATGAAGGAACTGTATTGTTGGAAGTGGCCAGATTAGGGAATGTCTTGGAGGCAGACGAGAAGGTGTCTGGGAAGAGAAGTGTTAGGCTGTTGTTTGTGTTTGCTTTGTTGTATTGGAAAAGCTTGTTGTGAGGTAAGGGAAGACTCTTTGGGTGAGATTGGAAGAAGATATGGATAAAAAAATATCCTGAATATATCTTCTGAAAAAGATATATTCAGGATAGAAATATGTCCTTAGGTAAGAGCGGTATTGCTTTATCTCTGTACCGGATTTGTATAGATGATGCTCATCTTTATTCGCTGACTCTCGTCTGAAGAATTATTTAAGTCTTTTCCTCCTACGAGCATTGCGGAGTTCACATTCAAGTCATTTTCTACACCTATTATATTGCCTTGTGAGTCGCTTTCTGTGGTTACAGGAACAAGGAGCAGCTTATTGTAGTCTTTATGTTCGCTTTTCCATTTGTTCCACTCACTTTCTCCCTTTTCAATTTCAGGTCTGATTTCACTGAAAATATAAGATATCAGACGGTTCAGTTTAGAGAACTCGTATGAATTTGAGCTGGAATTATATGTAGAAAGGAATGTGGTTTTATTATCATATACCTTATTGTTTTCGAAGAAATCTTTCATCTCGTCCTTTCGTACCATGAGCAGGGTACTGGGAGTTCCCATCTTGAACGGGCTGTCACTCTGGTCTTTCAGTTTCTGGAATGAAACGGATATTGAGTTTAGCGTATCGTTTTTATGGACTTCATACATTTCTTCGATTGGTAGAGTTACCTCTGTGCATAGACCTGCCGGAGTTTTCAGGTAGGTACATTTGGCGTCATTTACCAGTTCTTTCATGCCGGAGTTCTTAAAACGAGTCGACATGAATACTTCTTTGGTAGACGACATGGGCACGATTGTGTGTACAAGTGTATCTTTGTCTTCCGATGTCTTTGTCCAATAAGCAATAGTCAGATGCAAATAGATGTCGGATATGTAAAGAATAGAACCTTCACCGCTGGTAGTATGTATATAGAATCCTTTCAGAACATTGTTGATGAATGATTCAGAATCCTTGAAGTAGGGATGTACTGTTTTGCCGTTTACGGTTTCTGTATAATTGTATTTCTCCAGAAAATTCTTGCAGAAATCAGTTCCCAGGTCGATAGAAACATTCGGATAATATCCGTCTTCACTTCTGACTGAGTCGGAGATTGTACGGTCGTATGCCGAATAGTCTTTTATAGCCAGGGGGGAAGCATTCTGATCGTAATATGCTGTCGGGTCAAGATTGCTGTAATATAAAGCTTTATCTGTACCGTCGTCTTTGATAGCCTTAGTCAGAGGGTCTACTTGTACACGAAGACTGGCCAGAGAGTCTCCGAAATAGCTTGTGTAATACAATCCCAGTTTGGCAGTCTTGATTTCTTCTATTCTGTCGGGCAAGATGAAATTTTCAGGACAATTTATCTGGACAAGAAAATCAGAACTGAAAGTTCCATAATCTTTGTCTGTAAATTTTCCCAGATAAGCTGTGCTTGAACGTGAATATACGGAGTCCAGAAGATGAGATTCGGTCTCGATTACGTACGAATCTGCTTTTGCTGGAATCATATCGGCATCGGCCACGAATTGACCGATCCCCGTCGTTTCATCATCACAACTGTAGAGTGTGGCGGCAATACCTAATGCTACCAAGAACTTGAGTTTCATTGTTTCAAATTAATTTTGTACGTTTAGAGGTTTTATTCGGCATCTTCCCATACTTTGTCGTATAAAGCATTGCATGCATCGGCATAAGTATCTTCGGGTTGATAGTCGACTACCGGAATATTTAGACTGCGTGCATAGTCCATAATTGCCGGATTTACATTTTCGCTGTTTTGCACAACTCCGTCGGAATAGGTGATGGCAAGCTTGCACAACTCGTCATAATTGACAGGGTCGCTTATCATGTTCAAATCTTCAGGAGTAATATCTCTGAATAAAATTTGTCCTTTAAAGTTTGGTACAAGATTCGATTTAAATCCGTCGCCGTAAACCGAAAAGATTACTTTGGAATCTCTGAATGACGGTTCGTCGTAATATGCCTTTTTGATGAACAAAGGAACTACTGCGCTCATCCATCCGTGGCAGTGGATTATATCTGGACACCAGCGAAGCTTCTTGACGGTTTCCAGTACGCCGCGGGCATAAAAAATAGCACGCTCGCCGTTGTCTTCATATTCCTTACCCTCTTCGTCGGTAGTCATCAGGCGGTGCTGGAAATAATCATCGTTATCGATAAAGTAAACCTGACGGCGTGCTGCCTGAATAGAAGCTACCTTGATGATCAAAGGATGGTCTGTATCATCGATGATGATGTTCATTCCTGATAGGCGGATGACTTCGTGTAGCTGGTTACGGCGTTCGTTTACATTTCCCCATTTAGGCATAAATGTACGAATTTCACGTCCTTTGTCTTGAATAGCTTGTGGCAAGTTTTGACCGATTAGAGATAATTCACTTTCGGGTACGTAAGGGGTAATTTCTTGTGTAATGAATAATACTTTTTTCGCGCTCATGTTATTTTATTAGTTGCTCATAAACATTTTGCAAAGATATAAAAAAAATGGACGAGAAAGGCAAGTACCCTCCGTTATTTATTCCTTATAGTTTGTTAACGACTTGTAAAATAACGTGTTGCAAATGAAACTATTTCGTCAGGCAATCAACTCTTGGATAAAAAACTTTGCTGTTTTTTATCAATCTGTTTTATTATGTGGTAAAAATATGGTTACTTTGCACCCGATTTTGGAAAACTATTGGTTTAATAATCAAAGAAAATGAAGCTAATTCAAACTATTCAAGAACTTCGTACGGAGTTGGATTCACTTCGTAAGGAAGGAAAGACCATCGGATTGGTGCCTACTATGGGTGCCTTGCATGCAGGTCACGCTTCGCTTGTAAAACGTGCTGTTGCCGAAAATGATGTTGTGGTAGTGAGCGATTTTGTGAATCCCACTCAGTTTAACGACAAAAATGATTTAGTGAAATATCCGCGTACGCTGGATGCTGACTGTAAATTGCTGGAAGCATGCGGAGCTTCGTTTGTGTTTGCTCCGTCGGTAGAGGAGATTTATCCGGAGCCGGACACTCGTCAGTTCAGCTATGCGCCGCTTGATACGGTAATGGAAGGTAAGTATCGTCCGGGGCACTTTAATGGAGTTTGCCAGATTGTAAGTAAACTTTTCCTGATTGTAGAGCCTACACGCGCTTACTTTGGTGAGAAGGATTTTCAGCAATTGGCAATTATCCGCGAGATGGTACGCAAATATCCTTTCAATCTTGAGATAGTGGGTTGCCCGATTGTGCGTGAAGCGGACGGACTGGCCTTGAGTAGCCGTAATGCGCGTTTGAGTGCAGCTCAGCGTATACAGGCTTTGCAAATATCAAAAACTTTGTTTGCCAGTGTGGAATATGCCAAGACACATACTCTTGCTGAAACAAAAACATTTGTGGAAACAAAGATTGCGGAGTCGGATGGCTTAAGACTGGAATATTTTGAGATTGTAGATGGAACCTCATTGCAAACAGTAAATACATGGGATGCCAGCAATTATATTGTGGGATGCATTACTGTTTTCTGTGGCGAAGTCCGCTTGATAGATAATATAAAATATAAGGAGTAAGGTCATGATGATAGAAGTGCTGAAATCGAAAATTCACTGTGTGACTGTAACCGAAGCTAATCTGAACTATATGGGAAGCATCACTATTGATGAAGATCTTATGGATGCTGCCAATATGATTGCAGGAGAAAAAGTTCAGATAGTAGACAATAACAATGGAGAGCGTTTTGAAACCTATATTATAAAGGGAGAACGTGGCTCCGGATGTATTTGCTTGAATGGAGCAGCAGCCCGTAAGGTGCAGGTCGGAGATGTAGTTATTATTATGTCGTATGCTCTTATGGACTTTGAAGAAGCTAAGACTTTTAAGCCGACAGTGATATTTCCTGATACGGTGACTAACAAAATAGTGTAAAATCTATTTGCTTTGTCGTATCTATTTTCTTTTCATGGAGATGGGTATGTCTTGTCCCGTATTGACAATTCGGCCTTTGAATATGTAAAAGATTAATAATCGGTAAAAAGAAAGAACCATGTTTTACTCAATTGTCGTTGAATAGAACATGGTTCTTTTTTTCTTGGTACGTTTACTTTTAGTAAACTAAAGGCTATAATGACTTTTCTTTGATAATACCGGTGCGATAGGCAACAAGCAGTTTTTTTAAGTCTTCTATCTGAATACTTAACTCTTTTCCTTTGTCCGTATCTTTCACCATCATACGTTTACTACTCATTTCGACAATTTGTGTTGTCGATTTAATGTCTAATCCTTCTTCTATTGCCTTTTGAGTCGAAGTGAATGGTTCGTGTTGAACCAGTTGGAAACCACGTGAGTGATAAACCAGTGTATATCCTGCAATACCTGTTTCGGGTTGGTATGCTTTAGAAAAGCCACCGTCTATAACCATTAGTTTGCCGTTGGCTTTGATAGGTTTCTCTCCTTTGACAGCTTTTACCGGTACGTGGCCGTTGATGATATGGCGATGTTCGCCTTCTACGCCGAACTCATCCATTATCATGTCGCATATATCTTCTCGGTCGCGTAATGTATAGTAGAATCCCTTGACTTCTTTATGGGTTTCTTTATCTGCCAGGAAGTAACGTTCGAAGGTAGCCATTTTGCTCTTGTCGAAGGCCGGAGAGTCTTTGCCGCACCATAAATACCATACATAATCGAGCGCAAAAGCTTTTTCTTCGTTGTCGTTTTCTGCAAAGTAAGCGGTACGTATCAGTTGACCTACCCGGCTTAATAGGGCCTTTCCTTTATACTTTTTCCCTAATATTTCAATCTCTTTCAGTGAGCCATCTTCATTAAGAGGCATGGAGGCATGAAATAATAAGTTCGAGTTGCATACATTGTACATACAGCCATAGCGGAAAAGACACTTCATATGTGTGCGTAATTTTTCGCTGCCGGTAAATGAATTATGAAGTTTCTGTACGATGTCTTTTTCTTCTTCTGTCAGTCTGTAGGGATCGGCAGGGTCTACGGTTGGGAATAATCCATCGCGCAGCACATATTCATTTCCGTTTAGTGTGATAACCTTACGGTCGAAATCGATATTTCCCAACAGCAAACGGTCTTCCATCTTAAATTCCGGCCGGCGAAGAATGGTTGCAGCCTCTAACTTAAACTGGATGATGCTGATTGCTTTGTGCATTTGTGCTATCAAACGAATTGTCTTTTCGTTGTATGGACTGACTTCTTTATCTATTTTTGGGGTGAAGCATTTACATGGATCGTCTGCATACATTTCCATGGCAAAAGTAGCTAATGGAAGCAGATTGATACCGTAGCCATCTTCCAAAGCAGATAAATTACCGTATCGCATAGCAAGACGGAGTACATTGGCTATGCAGCAATCATTACCTGAAGCAGCTCCCATCCACAGTATATCATGGTTGCCCCACTGGATATCGAAATTATGATAATTGCATAATGTATCCATTATGATGTGTGGACCAGGACCACGGTCGAATATATCACCTAAGATGTGCAATGAATCAATTGTGAGTCGCTGTATCAGGTTGCACATTGCAACAATAAAGTCGTCGGCACGGTGTGTATCGATGATTGTGCTGATGATGACATTGATATATGCTTGTTTGTTCGGCTCCATGCTGCTTTCGTGGAGTAACTCTTGTATAATGTAAGAGAACTCCTCAGGAAGTGCTTTACGTACTTTCGAACGAGTATATTTGGACGAAACGTTTTGGCAAATCTTTACCAGTTGGTTCAAGGTGATGACGTACCAGTCTACCAAGTCTGTTTCTACTTCTTTTACTAACTGAAGTTTCTGTTCCGGGTAATATATCAGCGTACAAATCTCTTTTTTTTCCATTTCGCGTAGCGTATTCCCGAAAATCTCATTGACTTTTCGTTTGATAGCTCCGGAAGCATTTCTCAATACGTGCTGAAATGCTTCATATTCTCCGTGCAGGTCGGCCAGAAAATGTTCGGTTCCCTTGGGCAGATTCATGATTGCTTCCAAGTTAATGATTTCAGTGCTTGCCGCAGCGATAGTGGGAAAGCTGTGTGAAAGAAGCTCCAGATAGCGGACATCTTTCTGAATCATTTCCTGTGTGATTTGTTTGTAAATTTTCATATTATGGTTCAGGTTAGAATATTATAGGAATATCATTAAAATAAGTTGGGCAATGATTACGCGGATGAACATGCCAAGCGGGTAAACCGTTGCATAACTGATGGCGGGGTTGTCATTGGGAATGATATCGTTGGCATAATTCAGAGCCATCGGATTAGCCATACTGCCACAGAGCATGCCGCATGTATTTCCAAAGTCCATCTTGCATAAGCGAAGAGCTACCAGTGCCATAATCACCACGGGGATAAAAGTTATCAGGAAGCCTATACCTATCCATAAGGCACCTTCCGGTCGCATCACCGTATCGAAGAAATGAGCTCCTGAATCCAATCCCAGGCATGCAAGGTAGAGCGACAGGCCAATGCCTCGCAACATCAGGCTCGCACTACGGGTGGTATAGGTAACCAGGTGCAGGCGTGGTCCATATGATCCGATTAGAATACCTGCGATTATCGGTCCTCCGGCAAGTCCTAATTTGACAGGAGAACTGATTCCCGGAATAGCAATTGGTATGGAACCTACAACCAGTCCTAATACGATGCCGATAAATATGGATCCAAGATTAGGGTCTTTCAAGGTCTTGACTGTATTCCCCAATACTTTTTCTACATTCTTGATTGCTGCTGCTTCACCTACGACGGTAAGACGGTCGCCTAACTGCAAGATAAGTTCTGGGGTAGCCAGCAATTGTACCCCACTGCGTAATACACGACTAATGTTGATTCCATACATATTTCTCAAGCGCAGTGAACCTAATTTCTTGCCGTTTATTTCCGGACGTGAAATTACTATGTGCTTGGAAATTAATTGGCTGTCTATCGCATCCCAGTCGATATCTTCTTTGTTCCAGTCTTTTTTTTCCTGTTCCCCGAAAAGGATTGTCAAAGCTTGTACATCCTTTTCTGTTGTTACAACCAGTAACCGGTCGTTTTCTCTTAAAACTTTCTCAGAAGTCGGGATGCAGACTTGTCCGTTTCTCCACAAACGTGAAATGACAAATTTGGTCGTACTGACGTAGACCAAATCGTGAATGCTTTTATTGAATACAGCAGGGTTGTGTACCTGAAATGTTGCGATGTATGTCTGGTTGGGGTCTTCATGCTCGTGTTGTTCCATATCGGAAGGACGTACAAACAATTTTCTGACTACAATGATAGCCAATATAACTCCTACCACGCCGAGAGGATATGTCACGGCACAACTTAAGGCAGCACCACTGGTTGATTCTCCCAGCTGCTTTAAGGTCTGCTGTGCGGCACCAAGGGCGGGAGTATTAGTAGTCGCTCCACATAAGATACCAACCATGTCGGGCATTGAGATTGGAGTTATTGTCGTAAGCGCAACAACCATAACTGTACCTAACAGAATGACTCCCAGTCCCAACAAATTCAGTTTGCACCCACCTCGCTGGAAAGAACTGAAAAAACCGGGACCAACCTGAAGGCCTAACGCATAGACAAATAAAACGAGTCCGAAGCTTTCTGCATACGATAACATCTGCGGATCAATAGAAAAGCCCATATGTCCGGCAAAAATTCCCATGAAAAATACAAAAGTAACTCCGAGAGATACTCCACAGATATGTAATTTCCCTAATCCAAGTCCGATAGATATGATGAGCGACAGTATAACTACTGCCTGTAATGCTGTATGTTCAAAAAATAAATTATATAACCATTCCATGTTGTAAAGATACATAAAAATAAATTATTATCACCACAAAGGACACAGAGTGACACAACGGAAAGATAAAAGTCTAACGTGTGTAACTCTGTGCCCTTTTATGGCAATAAATAATTTGTTTAGCGTACGAATAACAATTCGCGATACTTCGGCAGTGTCCACATCTGGTCATCAACAATCAGTTCGAGCTTGTCGATGTGATAGCGGATTTGTTCCAGCATCGGTGCGATATTATCGTGGTAAGCAATTGCTTTTTCGCGTTCGGTTGTGATTCGGTTTGCAACTTTACGAGCTTCTACCATTGCATCAACTTGCTCTTTGATAAAGGCTGTATGTTCTGCTATTTCTTTGATGATTGCCAGGTTTTCGGCCGACAGAGCTGCTGCTTCGTCGGCAGGGAAAAGTGATTTCATCTTATAGGCATTGTCTATCAGCTTGGTCTGATATTCGATTGCCACAGGAACTACATGGTTCATTACCAAATCGCCCAGCACGCGTGCTTCGATCTGTATCTTTTTGGTATACATTTCCCATTTTACTTCATTACGTGCTTCCAGCTCTTTGCGGTTCATTACTCCGGTAGATTCGAACATGCGGATTGTGTCCGGCTTCAAATAGTTGTCGAAAATCAGCGGGCAACTTGTTTCACAATCCAGTCCGCGGCGAGCAGCTTCTTCCTTCCATTCGTCGCTATATCCGTTACCGTCGAAACGAATAGGCTTGCATTCCTTTATGTATTTACGGATAACCTGAATGATAGCAGTAATCTTAGGCTCTCCTTTTTCAATAAGTGAATCAACATCCTTCTTAAAGATAGTAAGCTGTTCTGCCACAGCTGCATTCAGAGCTATCATTGCACTGGCGCAGTTTGCTTCAGAACCAGGAGCACGGAACTCGAAGCGGTTTCCTGTAAATGCGAAAGGTGAGGTACGGTTACGGTCAGTATTATCTATCAGCAGCTCAGGTATCTGAGGGATGTCCAGGCGCATACTCTGCTTGTCGC
This sequence comes from Phocaeicola sp., assembly GCF_057861905.1. Classification (NCBI taxonomy): domain Bacteria; kingdom Pseudomonadati; phylum Bacteroidota; class Bacteroidia; order Bacteroidales; family Bacteroidaceae; genus Phocaeicola; species Phocaeicola sp. The sequence continues at coordinate 22,100 of NZ_DBMACV010000010.1, forward strand.
CCAGCGATACCAGATCGTTGTTCGTGCTTTCTTCCATATGATCGAGCACTTTACTAAGCTGAGTGCCTAAGAACGAAGAAATAATGGCTGGAGGTGCTTCATGAGCACCCAGACGATGAGCGTTGGTTGCACTCATGATAGACGCTTTCAATAATCCGTTGTGATGATATACAGCCATCAGTGTATTTACTACAAACGTGATAAAGCGCAGGTTTTCTTCTGAAGTTTTGCCCGGAGCCATCAGTAATGTTCCATTGTCTGTACCCAATGACCAGTTATTGTGCTTACCTGAGCCATTGACTCCCTTGAACGGTTTTTCGTGAAGCAGCACACGGAATCCGTGATTGCGGGCAATTTTACGCATCAATGACATGATGAGCATATTATGGTCTACGGCCAGATTACATTCTTCATAGATAGGAGCCAGTTCAAACTGGTTAGGAGCTACTTCATTGTGGCGGGTTTTTACTGGTATTCCTAATTCTAAAGCCTGTATTTCGAGGTCTTTCATGAAAGCAGCTACACGTGGAGGGATGGCACCGAAGTAATGATCTTCCAACTGTTGGTTCTTCGATGCTTCGTGGCCCATAAGAGTACGTCCGGTAAGCAGCAAGTCGGGGCGGGCAGCATACAGTCCTTCGTCAACTAAAAAGTATTCTTGTTCCCAGCCGAGGTAGGAAATAATTTTCTTTACCGACGGATCGAAATAGTGCATCACGTCAAGAGCCGATTTTGTGACTGCCTGAATAGCTTTCAGCAACGGAGCTTTATAATCCAGAGATTCTCCTGTGTAAGCGATAAATACTGTCGGAATGCACAGCGTATCGTCTACTACAAAAACAGGTGAAGAAGGGTCCCATGCACTATAACCGCGTGCTTCGAATGTATTTCTCACACCACCATTGGGGAATGAAGAGCCGTCAGCTTCCTGCTGGACAAGAAGTTTACCAGAAAATTCTTCCAGCATACCACCTTTTCCGTCGTGTTCAACGAAGGCATCGTGTTTTTCAGCCGTACCTTCTGTCAGCGGCTGAAACCAGTGAGTGTAGTGAGTAACACCCAGTTCCGTTGCCCACTTTTTCATTCCGGCAGCAACTTCATCTGCAATGCTTCTGTCGAGAGCAGCTCCATTATCGATAACATCTACCAGCTTGGCGTATACTTTGCTGGGAAGATACTTGAACATTTTTTCCCTGTTGAATACATATTTACCGAAATATTCACTCGGGCGTTCTGTCGGGGGAGTAACTTCGACAGGTTTCTTATGAAACGCTTTTTCTACAACTCTGAATCTTAATTTTGACATAATACCTAAAATAATTTTTATGTTGTTCTCCTAAATGTTTTTTTGTTTTACTTATAAGCATCGGCGAAGACGTTGTATGGCTTCCATGCAGTGTTCCTTCTTGCCAAAACCGGTAAAGCGCATATAACCTTCTCCACTTGGTCCGAAACCAACACCGGGAGTTCCTACAATGTGGGCTTCGTATAGTAATTTATCGAAAAATTTCCACGATGACATGCCCTTGGGAGCTTGTACCCAAAGATAAGGAGCGTCATCACCGCCTGCCACTTTCAGTCCCAGTTCATAGAATGCCTTTTTCAGAATCTGTACATTTTCCATATAATATCGGATGTTTGCTTTTACCTGTTCTTTCCCTTCGGGAGTGTAAACAGCTTCAGCTCCCCGCTGAGTAATGTAAGATGTTCCGTTGAATTTGACTTCCTGATGACGTTTCCACATCGGATTGAGTGGAATGCGCTTGCCTGTCAGCGTAGCGGCCGTCACTTCTTTGGGAATTACCATGTAACCGCAGCGAACTCCGGTAAATCCTGCCGTTTTCGAAAAGCTTCGGCATTCAATGGCAACCTTTCTGGCTCCTTTTATTTCGTATATGGAATGGGGAATTTCCGGATTCTGTATGTATGCTTCGTAGGCAGCATCAAATATAATCAAGGTGTCGTTTTGAATAGCATAATTTACCCATTTCTTCAGTTCACTCTTACTGAGTACAGTTCCTGTCGGGTTATTGGGATAGCACAGATAAACGATATCGATGCGCTGACTGGGAATTTGTGGGATAAAATTGTTTTCGGGAAGGCAGGGCATATAAACCACATTGCTCCATTTTCCGTCGCTTTGCAGTTCTCCGGCGCGTCCGCATGAAACGTTCGAATCGATATAAACCGGATAAATCGGGTCGGTTACTCCGATGCTGTTGTCATGGCGTAAAATATCGCCGATACTTCCTGTGTCACTCTTGCTGCCGTCGCTGATGAATACTTCTCCGGGTTCCAGATGTACTCCCCGTGGAGCGTAATCGTTTTTGATGATCTCATTGATGAGAAAGTGATAGCCCTCTTCGGGACCGTAACCGTGAAATGTAGTCGCATCCGACATCTCTTCTACGGCTTTGTGCATGGCTTCTATACAAGCACGTGGAAGGGGAAGGGTGACATCTCCTGTTCCCAAGCGGATTATATCGGCTTTAGGATGAGTTACCCTGAACAAGTTGACTTTTTTCTCCAGGTCGGAGAAAAAGTAATTGTTCGGCAGTTTCAGGAAATGTTCGTTCACTAATGCCATGATGTATTTGTAGTATATTCTGACTATTTATCCCAATTCGGGACAAAATTACGAAATTTATACGATCTACAAAACCGTCTTATTTCCTTTTCTTCGTTTTTGTAAGAAATTTATCTCCATTCTATCGTTATAGGTGATTTTTTTATAATTTTGTATCAACAAAATCGAAAACTATAACTTATAATTGTAAAGATGAATCAAATGAAGCCTCTTACAAAATCACAGCAATTCTTTAGGGAAACCAAAGATTATTTGATGATTGCTTTGGGCATGCTTATGTATGGTATTGGGTGGACGGTGTTCTTGTTGCCGAATGATATTCCCTCAGGAGCAGTTCCGGGTATTGCATCCATAATCTTTTGGGCAACAGGTTTCCCTGTCCAGTATACATACCTTATTATTAATTTCTTGTTGCTGCTGCTCGCATTGAAAATTCTGGGGCTTAAGTTTTGCCTGAAAACAATCTGGGCCGTTGCCGTTTTGACCATATTGCTGGCCATTATACAAGATTTTGTGAAAGGTAGTCTGATACACGACCAGCCTTTTATGGCTTGTGTCTTGGGAGCTTCGTTCTGCGGAGGTGGTATCGGTGTTGCTTTTTCGGCGAATGGAAGTACAGGAGGTACAGATATTATTGCAGCCATTGTCAATAAATATCGTGATATTTCTTTGGGGCGTGTTATATTGATGTGCGATATTATCATTATTTCATCCAGTTATCTGGTCTTGCATGACTGGGAGCGCGTGGTGTATGGTTATGTCGTATTGTTTGTATCCAGTTTTGTGTTAGATCAGGTTGTAAACAGTGCCCGTCTGTCTGTACAGTTCTTCATTATATCTTCCAAGTATGAAGAGATAGGCAGACGTATCAATCTGGACCTGCATCGCGGGGTAACTTTTATTGACGGAGTGGGATGCTATACACATAATAATGTAAAAATGATGTTTGTGTTGGCGAAGAAGACAGAATCGAATACGATATTTCGTCTGATAAAAGATATCGATCCGGGAGCGTTTGTTTCTCAAAGTGCAGTAATCGGAGTTTTTGGTGAAGGTTTCGACCGCATTAAAGTAAGATAGAGATAAAATTTTTATGTAGGCAAAAGGAGATGATGTGATGACAAGTGTTGAAATTGTGCGCCAGATGGTTGCAGAAAAACAAGTTGTGTTGGAGCGAGAGAGCATTCATGCACTGGCAGATATTTTAGTTTGCAGGAAGTATAAAAAAGGAGAAATTATCCTGAATGAAGGTGACGTGTGCGAGTGTATGCGGTACATTGAAAAGGGAATGACCCGTCAGTTCTATTTCAAGTACGACAAGGATGTAACCGAGCATATCGGATATGAAGGCGGAATGATAATCTGTCTGGAAAGTTATCTTAAGCAAGAACCTACACGCCTGATGATTGAGGCATTGGAACCTTCCATTCTTTGGGAAATCAGCAAGAAGGAGATAGAGCGTCTGTCGATAGAGCATGCCGATATCGGTGTGCTATATAGAAAATTTTTCGAGTATTCACTGATCGAGTCGCAGGTAAAGGCTGATACGTTGCGCTTTGAGCCTGCACACGAGCGTTACAACAGACTTCTTCAGTTGCATCCGGAAATATTGAAGCGTGCCCCGCTGGTTTATATAGCATCGCTGCTGCAGATGACACCCGAAACCCTGAGTCGGGTGCGTTCGGCCAGTTTGAATGGATAAAAATCTATTTTTCAGATACAAAAAAGACTCACCTGTATATAGTGGTTTCTTTCAGAGAAAGCTATATACAGGTGAGTCTTTTTATGCAGATTGCCTTTTTAATATATCAGAATAATACGATTCCGGCTTCGAAAGTAGCTTTATGGTCGAACATCCGGCTATGACCATATTGACGGGTCCAACTGTATCCTCCCGAAGCAAATATGCCTATTTTGCGTCCCATACGATACTCCAGGTTGATACGTGGCTGCAAAGCATAAAGACGGGCAGGCAGTCCTTCGTGTTTGTTGTCGAGCGTTTCGATATGATAAAAGCCCGCATCGGCACTCAGCTCCAGCCGGGGGAGAAGCGAGCAGTACACACCTCCGCGATAAAAGGCTGAGGCAGAGAGCTTGTAATCTGTATTCAGGTAAAAGGCTCCTCCACCCAGTTCTGTATACGTATGTCGGTTCTTGAAGCGTACCGCTACATTTATTTTGTTCAGGTTACCGCTTGAAACAATCATCTGTACACGAGTCATCGGGTTGATGTTGACACATCCTATCTGATGGGCTGCACTATCCTGACTGATATTGACGATACCCAACTGCAATCCCTTACTTGTCTGTGAAGATACGTTGGCGATACCCGCCTGCAATCCCTTGTTCTGTTCACCGTAATTCGCAATACCCAGCTGTAGCCCACGATTTTCTACGGCGATATTTCCTAAGCCGGCAAGTTGTACACCATTGTTTTTAGTACTGGCTACGTTCAGCAGACTGGTCAGTTGTATGCCGTTCATTGTTTCTCCGGCTACATTCATCAGTCCTCCTATAATCAGTCCTTCCTGTGTTCTTCTTGTAATATTGGCAAGTCCAGCTATATTCACTCCGGAACTATTCCTGCCAGCAATGTTTATGAGTCCACTTATAGATATACCGTTTTCATTCAGTCCGGCTACATTACCGAGGGCCGATATGCCAAGTCCCGACATCGAATTGCCGTTGACGTTCATCAATCCTGCTATGGCAATGCCTTTCGTATTTTTACCCGTTACGTTAGCTATACCCGAGAACTGGAATCCGGTGGCATTCAGTCCTGTAACGTTGGTAATGCCTGCTACTTGAAAACCCTGCGAATGATAATGTGTAATGCTGGAGATGACGTTGAGGCCTACACCATTCAGGCAGGGATAATTGCTGATCAGCCCAAGATTTACGTACGTGCGTGGCGGTTCTTTTTTCTTATTGGTGATATTGACAGCTAAGTTCACCCCCTTTTTCAGTCCTTTATTATTGCGCACCTGTGCGTAAAAAGGAGTTGTTCCTGCCAGAAGGCATCCTGACAGGAACATACTTATCATTATGGTATTGAGTTTCATCCGTATTTATTTTACATCCTGATAGAGGAATCGTTTGATGCTCTTTTTCGGAGTTTTTTCGAACTCTTCAGGATAGATTTTGATTCGTGATATCTGTGAGTAAGCCGGCAGTTCGGAGTTCAGCGTCACACGGTTTTCTTCCATTGCGTTCTCTATATCCTTATCCGTCATACCTTGCGAATATGCTTCATCGAACTCCGGATAAATCAGAGCAGCCAGCTTGTTGTCGTTCTGCTGTATGATGATGCTTTCGGCAACAAACGGGAGATTGTTCAGTTTCTCCTCGATTTCTTCGGGATAGATATTTTGTCCGGAAGGGCCGAGCAGCATATTCTTGCTTCTTCCCTTGATGGTAATGTTACCTTCCTCGTCCATGATTCCCAGGTCACCGGTATGCAGCCATCCGTCGGAGTCGAAGATTTGCGCCGTTGCTTCAGCATTTTTATAATATCCCAGCATGACATTGTCGCCGCGTGTCAGGATTTCGCCAACTATGTTCTGCGGGTCTGGACTGTCAATCCGTACTTCCATGCGGGGGGCAGCCTTGCCGCACGATCCCGGGCGGAAACGTTTCCAGTCTTCGTAGCAGATTATCGGACCGCATTCAGTCATTCCGTATCCTACGGTATAAGGAAAGTCGATGCTTTTCAGTAGCTTTTCTACTTCCTGATTAAAAGCAGCTCCACCTATGATGACCTCGTAGAAGTTGCCTCCAAAGCCTTTTATCATCTGTTCGCGTACGGCTGCCTTGATTTTATCGTTGATAATCGGAACTTTCAGCAACATTTTCATCTTAAGCGTTTCCAGTTTGGGCAGTACGTTTTTCTTGATAATCTTTTCGATAATCAGCGGTACGGCGATGACAATGTGTGGCTTGACCTCGGAGAATGCCTGGAAGATAATCTTCGGGCTGGGCATACGTGTGAGGAAGAATACGTGACATCCGCTGGCAAACTCGTACAGAAATTCGAACGCCAGTCCGTACATGTGTGCCATAGGAAGCATGGATACGACTCTGTCGCCCGGCTTCAGCGGAAGCACCTCGAAGGCAAACTGCGTGTTCGACCATAGCGAACGGTAAGGAAGCATGACGCCTTTCGAAAAGCTGGTAGTCCCGGAAGTATAGTTGATGACAGCCAGTTCTTCTGGCTCGTCGCGGCGGTACGATACATGTTCGCGGCGGAAATTGCGGGGAAATTTCTTTCCAAACAATTCGTTGAGGTGTTCGCGGGCATATTCCAGTTGCTTGCTGCGGCATACCTGCAAGGTAAAGTCGGTCATCAGGATGATACCTTCCAGCAAAGGCATTTCTGCTTCGTTCAAGGCTTCCCATACCACATCGCCCACGAAGAGCAGACGTGCTTCCGAGTGATTTACAATATTGTGTATGTTGTCTGCCTTGAATTCATGTAAAATGGGTACAGCTACCGCTCCGTAAGTCAGTATAGCAAGAAAAGCCACTCCCCAGTGTGAACTGTTTCGCCCGCAGACAGCTACCTTGTCGCCAGGTTTGATACCGCTTTCTGCCAGCAGAATATGCAATTTTTCTATTTTGCGGGCAACGTCCTTGTATTGTAAGGTTGCACCTTTATAATCGGTCAGAGCGTCCAGGTCCCAGTGTTCCTTGATGCTGTTTTCTACAAAGGCGATAAAACTTTTTTCCATAGAATGTTTGTTTAGTAGTGCACAAAAAGAACCTTATTGTGCAAAGATATTGTTTAATTCTTAGTATTCCAAATTTATGTAGTGCCTTATAAGGGCATATCGGATGCTTGCTTTAGGTGAAATGTATTTCGGAACATTTTTTTATCCTTTTCTATATAGAACAAAATAAGGAATCTTTTGGTTCGTATGTGTCAGAAGGAAAGGTAAAGCTTTCCGGCCGTTTGTAATGAGTGCGGAAATGCTGGCAAAAAGCTGGCGGAAAGCGTTTGAGAAGAAGGGCGCGGCTGAAAGAAAATTTGTAGAGAAAAAAATATCTTTTGTACAAAAACAAATATTTTTTGTACAAAAGATATTAGCTTTCCGGGCAGCTTTCTGGCAAAAGCTGCCGGCGTTGTCTGGTTTATAACTTAGACACGTTTTCCGATTTTCCGGTTATCTGCCGGGGATTGCCGTTGTAGCGGATCTCACCTCCGCTGCTTGTGCTGGTCGACAAAGTTTCGGTGGCGTGACACAGAATGTCACCTCCCGAGCTGGCGCTGGCTTTGACTTGTGACGCTTTCAGGTCCTGAGCGTAAATACTGCCGCTCGATTGTGATGAATATTCGGCTGTCGTACATTTGCCGGACAGATGGATGTCGCCTGAAGAACTGGTTTGTGCCTGTATGTTCCCTGTACACGACAACGATTTAATATCGCAGTCGCCCGATGAGCTGGAGCGGAGGCTGGCTTCGTTACAGTGTGCAGTGGCTATTTTTAAATCTCCACTGCTGCTGGCAGAGGCTTCGAGTGTACGGCATGTCACGCTCTTTATGGCAATATCGCCGCTGCTGGAGGAGGAGATATTCAGGTTGCTGCACTGTATCTTGCCAGCATCGATGTCGCCGCTGCTCGATGTTTTCAGGTTTACATCTTTGGCTGTTTCCAGTGTACTGGCAAGTGTGATATCGGAAGAACTGGATGTTGTAAATGTTGTTACCTCGGGGGCAAAGACTTTGACTTCACATTCGTATTTGCCACGTATGGAAACTGCAAGTCCTTTGGGGAAATCGTAGCAGACTTCCAGCTTGTCTCCGTTCTGATGTACTTTTACATAAGGGGCGATGTTGTCGGGGGCGTAGACTTCGGCATAGGACTCTCCCTTGGTTTGTGTATAGACTACATCTATCGAAGTGGAGGCTTTGATGGAACTGATGTCGCTGAGTTCAATTTTCTTGGTGACATAGTTGTTGCTGGGCTTGATGTTTTTTCCATTTAAGGAAAAGGAACAGCTCTCGGTTGCCATAAAAGTAAGTGCAATGCCTAATGTGGCTGCAAATTTAAATGTTTTCATATGCAATGTGTTTTTTGAGTTTTCTGTTTAGTTAGACGCAAGTTTGCCCGAAATGTAACAAGTTTTACCGGGAAAAATGAATATGGAATGTAAATTTTGTAGATATCGCTTGAAAAAATAAAATGAATTGTGCCTGAATAGATATGGTTATGTAATTAATAGGTAAGGCGTAACAGACTGCCGGTCATGGTTTGAATAAAAAAATCCGGCAAGCTGTGATAGGTTTGCTTGCCGGATTTCTTTTCAGGTATCAGAAGAAAAATTATTCTTCTCTGCTGCTGTAGTATTTCATGAACTGTGTACGTTCGAACGGATTGATGTCGCCGGCAGCTTCGGCATTCATCTTGCCTTTAAACTGAGACAGGTTTTCGTAACCTTTATCATCCATCCATTCAGCCAGTTCTTTCTTCATGTTTTCAATTTCCTTGGCGCCGTACTGGTAAATCACGCTGCATACTTCTACAGCTGCTGCACCTGCCAGAATTGATTTGATGACACCTTTTCCGCAGTGTACGCCACCGGAAATGGCATAATCCAAGCGTGGTACGGCTGCCGAAGCGATGGCTGTCCAGCGCAGACGGTCGGCCAGCTCATTCGGAGTACTCATGACGTTGGCATTGGTAAAGGTCATCGTATCGATATTGATATCCGGCTGATAGAAACGGTTGAACAGAACTACGGCTGCAGCTCCGTTGGCATAAAGCTGGTTGATGAGGGAAACCGGATTAGTGAAGTTGCTTCCCAGTTTCATGATTACAGGGATTTTTACAACTTTCTTGATGTGGCGGAGAATTTCGATATGGCGTTGTTCGAAACTTCCCGGTGTATAATCCTTTTCGGTCTGTAAGGACAGGATGTTCAGCTCCAGAGCATCGGCTCCGGCTTTTTCCATCATTTCTGCAAAGTCCACCCATTCGCTGTCGCTGTAGCAGTTAATGCTGGCGATAACGGGGATGTGACATATTTTTTTTGTTTCTTCTATCAGGCTGATATGTTCGTTCAGTGCATGCGAGCGTACGTATGTACCCAAATAGTCATCTGCTTCGGGAGAGCCGTATCCCTGCATGGCTCCTGCCTGCATGTTGATTTGTTCCTCGAAAACAGACTTCAGGACTACAGCTCCTGCGCCGGCTTCTTCCAGTTTTTTGATTTTTTCTGCACTGTTAGTCAGTCCCGAACTACTGATGATAATCGGGTTTTCAAGTGCCAATCCTGCGAATGTTGTTTTTAGTTGTGCCATATTAATTAGATTTTAATAGATTCTTTCTCCAAAAATTTTACTTCCCACACGTACCATCGTACTTCCTTCTTTGACAGCTATCAGATAGTCGTGCGACATACCCATGGATATTTCACGGAATTCCGGACGATCGGAAAAATAATCCTTTTTCAGTTCGTCGAAGAATGTTTTCAGTGAATGAAATTCTTTGGCAATTTCTGCCGTGTCGTCTGTGTTTGTAGCCATGCCCATGACGCCTGCAATGCAGACGTGATTCAGGCCTTTCCATTCTCCCGCACGAAGCATCTCCCTGCAAGTGTCGAATGTAAATCCGTATTTGCTTTCTTCCTGTGCGATATGTATCTCGAGCAGGCAGGGGATGACGCGGTTGTACTTGGCAGCTTGTTTGTTGACTTCAGCCAATAATTTATAGGAGTCGGCGGCATGTATCATTGCAATGTAAGGTGCAATATACTTTACCTTGTTGGTTTGCAGGTGTCCGATGAAATGCCATTCGATGTCTTTCGGCAGTTTTTCGTATTTCCCCGATAATTCCTGTTCCTTGCTTTCGCCGAAGATGCGCTGTCCGGCAGCATAGGCTGCCTCGATGGCCTCGGCAGGATGGAATTTCGATACGGCTACCAGACGGACGTTTTCCGGCAATTCCGCTACCACTTCCTTTAAATTAGTTTGAATATCCATTATCAGATTTGTTTTTTTTGAGTATTATCTTTTATCGGCATCCGGAAATTCTGGCTTTACATCCGGTTCGGCAGAGTAGGGATATACATCCATAATAGCTGTTTCTGCAATGGAAGCAATGGAATAATCAGCCATGGTTCCTTTCATGCCCTCATCCAGTTTCTTGACCGCATCGCGCAGGTCGGCTGCCTGTACCAGTACGTTTGTTGCCGTTTTCTTTTCGGCTCCGCTTTTTTCGTCGAGCGTAATGAAGTACAGCTTGCACTTGAACCAGCGGTCGGCTGCATCTTCTTCGCATGGGAACAGCTCACTGTAATTTGCACGTTTGATGTCGGCTACAGTAAATTCTCCACTGATAAACGGGGTGATTTCTTCGATAATGCGTGACTCTGCTTCTGTAAAACTGAGTGCATCTACTAAGTAAGGTTCTGTTACTTTTTTGTTCATGCCGTTTTCCGCTACTTTCTCATAGCGGATTTTACATTCGAACCAATTATGCATCATAATGAATTTCTTTCTGTGTTAGTTTGACAATGTTCATGCAAATTTACACTAAAATTTTAATTAAAACTCTTACATAAATAATTTATTTGTTTACTCGCGTAGCTTGCATCGGTTCTGTTGCATGAACTCTTGAAGTTCTGCAACGTGATTTCCTTGTAGCATAATATGGTGGTTTCCCAAAGGATTGGTCAGAAAATAGCTTACAGGCTTGTTAAGCTTGATTTTAAACTGCGTGCGGCATGAAGTCGCCAGATTGGTATTCTCGGTCAGGTAACCTTCCGCCAGATAATATTCGTCCAGACATTCGCTTCCGCACTTGAAGATGGTAACATCGCCTTCGTGCATCATTCCTTGTATAGCTATGCCACTTTGTGTTTCGAAATGGTCGCGTATGATAAAGTCGTTTACTATTTTGGTTGCAATGGTGCAATGGGCCAGCAGTAGTTCATTGCGTTGGGTATCGATGAAGGAAGGATTTCCCATGAACGAAACCTGTCCGGTAACGGCTTTTGCCATGAGCATAGTCATGATGGCCTGCAAATCTCCTTCGCAACCGGCCGGAATTCCTTCATTATTTAATAATGATAAGGCCAGACATCCTGTTGTTTTCAATTGTTTGATCAGGGAAAAGCAAGACAAAGCTACGGCATCCAACTGTTCGGAAGTGCATAGCTGCTTGATTGCCTTATAGAGTCGCATGGCTTTTAAAAGTTCTTCCGGCGTAGTGTCCTGACAAGCTTTGGCTTTGTTGGCAAAAATAGAGGCTTCCAGTCCTATTTCGTCATCAGTAATCTCGTAGAAACGTTTGTAAACTTCCTGAAGCGGAATGTCAATGTAGTTCACTCCCCAGCGCTGGCTTGCTAAGAGATAGTCTACATGACTGGCTACGAGCCATGGAGCTGGAGTCCCGATAACTCCGATTCGCTTGCCCTTCAGTGAGCGCTTGGCGGCAAATGCCTTATGATGTAGTAATACTTGCTCGGCCATGTAGGCTACTTGTCCGTGGATAATATGTACTTTCATGTCTTTGTTGCGTACACATGCAGCAATTTCCAGTGCTGCGGCAAGTGAATTGTTCAGTCCGTCGGCAAGCAAGGTTATCGGGTAGGGCAGAATACTGAAGTTTTTGATGACAGTATCTTCTACTCCTCCACTGGCAATGAATGCCATTTTGTAGGCGTTGGCTGGAATGCTTTCGGCTTCAGTGTGATGTATCAAGTGTAACGTGAAGTGCTTTTCCAATGCCATGAAGAGCTCCTTATGATTCTGATAAGTTTGCTCCATCTTGTAACTTCCGGATGTAAATATAATTAGGTATAGATTCATAGTTCAATATGTGATAGGTTTGCATGTACGAATATACGTTTTTTTCTGTTTGCCGACTTGATGTTGTGAAGAGTTTTTATGTTTTTTGATAGAGTTTAGAGCCTGTTTAGGCTTTTCCGTAAGGACGGTAGCGGATTTATTTTAGAAGAAAAGTTGTGCATCTTGTTCTTTCGGGCTATATTTGTAGCCACGTTTAAAATTAAATTATTAATTTATGCCACAAATATCCATTAGAGGAAATGAGATGCCCGAGTCGCCTATCAGAAAATTGGCTCCTCTGGCAGAAGCTGCAAAGGGAAGAGGAATTCATGTATATCACCTGAATATTGGTCAGCCAGACCTGCCTACTCCTCGAGCGGCCCTCGATGCGATTCGTCATATAGACCGTACTGTACTTGAATATAGCCCGAGTCAGGGCTATCGCAGTTACCGCGAAAAGCTGGTAGGCTATTATAAAAAATATGATATAAACCTTGATGCTGACGATATCATTATCACTACGGGAGGATCGGAAGCCGTATTGTTTGCTTTCATGAGCTGCTTGAATCCGGGTGATGAAATTATCGTTCCCGAACCGGCTTATGCCAATTATATGGCATTTGCTATTTCGGCTGGTGCAATTATCCGTACGGTTACTACCACAATAGACGAAGGATTTGCCTTGCCGAAGGTGGAAAAGTTCGAGGAATTGATAAACGAGCGTACCAAAGGAATCTTGATTTGTAACCCAAACAATCCGACAGGTTACTTGTATACACGTCGGGAGATGAATCAGATTCGCGATCTGGTGAAGAAGTATGATTTGTTCTTGTTTTCCGACGAAGTATATCGTGAATTTATCTATACAGGTTCTCCTTATATATCAGCATGCCATCTGGAAGGTATTGAGCAGAATGTTGTCCTGATAGACTCCGTGTCGAAACGTTATTCGGAGTGCGGAATCCGTATCGGTGCCCTGATTACCAAAAATGAAGAGGTACGTAAGGCTGTTATGAAGTTCTGTCAGGCTCGTTTGAGTCCTCCGTTGATCGGGCAGATTGCTGCAGAAGCTTCACTTGATGAACCGGAAGAATATTCGCGTGAAATGTATGATGAATATGTAGAACGGCGTAAATGTCTGATTGACGGATTGAACCGTATTCCGGGAGTTTATTCGCCTATTCCGATGGGAGCGTTCTATACTGTAGCCAAACTTCCGGTAGATGATGCTGAAAAATTCTGTGCATGGTGCCTCACTGACTTTAATTATGAAGGTGAAACCGTAATGATGGCTCCGGCAGCGGGCTTTTATACTACTCCGGGTGCGGGCAGAAATGAAGTGCGTGTGGCTTATGTGCTGAAGAAGGAAGACCTTGCTCGTGCATTGTTTGTGCTGCGTAAGGCTCTCGAAGCTTATCCCGGACATGTAGACGAGTAATATGAACTGGAAGCTTTTTATAGCGCGCCGTATTTATAAAAGTGACGAGGGCGGAAAGGAAGTTTCAAAGCCTGCCATACGTATTGCTATGGCAGGTATCGCCATCGGACTGGCTGTAATGATTATTTCCGTAGCTGTTGTCATCGGATTTAAGCATCAGGTGCGCGACAAGGTGGTGGGGTTAAGTTCCGATATCCTTGTTACCAGTATGGATGAGGCACAGTCTTATCAGACCATTCCGGTGGTAGCCAATGACAGTTTGGTGCATGTCTTGCAAGCAGTTCCTTCTGTAAGTCATGTACAGCGCTATGCTACAAAGCCGGGAATGATTATGACTTCCGATAATTTCCAGGGCATGGTATTGAAAGGTATTGCCCAAGAATACGATACGAACTTTCTGAAGGAACATCTCTTGGAAGGAGAAATTCCTTCTTTTACCGATTCTACAGCCAGCAATGAGGTCGTAATTTCGAAAACCATAGCCGATCGTTTGTCTTTGAAGGTAGGAGATAAATTGTATACTTACTATCTGGAAGATAATATTCGTGCCCGCAGGTTGACGGTTGCCGGCATCTATCAGACAAATTTCTCCGCTTACGATGACTTATTCCTGATAACAGACTTGTATACGGTAGTACGTTTGAATAACTGGAAGAGGGATCAGGTAGGAGGAGTCGAAATAGAAGTGAGCGATTATGCCTTGTTGGAACAAATAAATGAAGATATCCGTGGATTGCTGAACGAAAAAACGGACTGCTATGGGAGCGTATATTATTCGCGGACGGTGGAAGAAGTGTATCCTCAAATCTTCGCATGGCTGGATTTGCTCGATATCAATGTGTGGGTTATCCTGATTCTGATGGTAGGTGTAGCTGGGTTTACCATGATTTCCGGCTTGCTGATTATCATATTGGAGCGCACCAATATGATTGGAGTCCTTAAGGCGTTAGGAGCGGATAATACATCTGTGCGGAAAGTCTTCCTTTCATTCTCCGTCATGTTGATAAGAAAAGGCATGCTTTGGGGAAATGTTGTTGCTCTTCTGTTTTGTTTGTTGCAGTATTATTTTAGAATTATCAAACTCGATCCTGCCACCTATTATGTAGATGCTGTTCCTGTAGAGCTGAATGTTGTAGTATGGTTGTTGCTGAATGCCGGGACACTGATTGTGTCTGTCTTGATGCTGGTCGGTCCTTCTTATCTTGTCAGCCGGATTCATCCTGCCAAATCAATCAGATTTGAGTGAAAAAAATATTTCATAAAAATAAAATGTCCTGATATTTTAAGGGAAAAACTTTCACATAGTCTTAAAATATCAGGACATTTTCCGTATTGGATGTTTGATAAGGAATTATCCTATTTTACTTATTTTCTTCAAGCGTTCTTCATCGATGAGCTTTATTTTTCTTCCATCGATAATGATTAATTTTTCAGTTGCGAAGTTCGATAGCGTACGGATGGCGTTCGATGTTGTCATGTTTGAAAGGTTTGCCAAATCTTCTCTTGAAAGATAGATGCTGAGTGTGCACTGATCGTCTTCCAGTCCGTAAGTATCTTTCAGGAACAATAGGGATTCGGCAAGGCGTCCGCGGATGTGTTTCTGAGTCAAGTTTACTGTACGTTCGTCCGAAATACCCAAATCTTTTGAAAGCTGGCGGATAAAGAACATAGCCAGTTCCGCATTTTCCTGTATCAGCTTGACGATAACCGGCATCGGAATCAGGCATATCGTACAAGGTTCGAATGCTGCTGCTGCCGTAACAAAGTTTTCTTCTGCAAAATATGCGCGGTAAGCAAAGTATTCCTTATTCTTGATGACACGGATAATCTGGCTGCGTCCGCCAACTCCGTCTTTGTAAATCTTTACTTTTCCACTGAGCAGACACATCAAGTGCATCGGAGTTTCTCCTTCGCAATAGATTGTCTCATTTTTTTTATATTTCTGTATAGTTAAATTTTGCGCAAGTAATTCTCGTTGCGCTTCGGTAAGAGGCTGCCACAAATTAGGGATACTTTCGGCAATCTCGGCTTCTGTTAATTCCTTCTTGACCATAAGTGCTATAAAACCATGTTTTGTAGCACAAAGGTAGGAAGAAAAATTTAAAAACTTGATTTTCTCCTTGAAAAATGTCGTATAGACATGTGGATTTGTTATATATTTGCTTCGATTTATGGCGAAGTTAAGAAATATATATCATATAATATTCCGTTTGTTAGTATGCCTTTGGTTGTGCGGGTATACTACCGAAGCTTGGGGCGGCAATAATATGTCGGCCTTCTCTTATAAGCCATATGTCGCCGATACCATACTTACTCATATATTTCACTCTGCATCGGTTTATGCCAAAGAAGTTGGAGAATATAAGGCCGATTTATACTTGAAAGGCAGACTTCAGATACATAAGCAAAACAAGATTATCAAGTATGTACCTTCCATGTTCCGATTTGAAAAAGGTGTAAACGACTATATACATGAATCTATCAGTGAGCTTCACTATACGGCACCTCGCATTTACGACCGTAAGATTCGTGCTGTTTCCACTACATTTATAGGAGGGGATAGCCGTTTCTTCGATATCATGGAGTTTGTGAAGTTTAATATTTATGCACCGTCATTGATGGAGGACAAGCTCCTTTCTCCGCTGAATGAACAATCGAGTGTACATTATTATTACCTGCTCGACTCTGTAGATTACTGGAAAGCGGGAGAAGTTTATAAAATACGAGTAATTCCGCGTTACCGAAGTACCCAGTTGCTGGAAGGCTTCTTTTGGATTTCGACAAAAGACTGGACCATACGGTATCTTAATTTTTATGGAAAGTATGATCTGACTCGTTTCCATTTGGCCATGCGTATGGGGGAAACAGAAGAAACCAGATGCCTTCCCCAACTTATTAATCTGGATATCGTGTTTAAGTTTTTGCGGAATAATCTGGAGATGAATTATACCGGCTGGCTGAAATATGATGAGGTAATTTTCAAGAAAAAGGAGGAAATGGATTTACTCCTGAAGAAAAAACATAACTACAACCTGTCCAACTCGTATACATTGACTTGTGATACGACGAGATTGTTGCAAGACCGCGATTCGTTTGCCCGTATTCGTCCGTTGCCGCTTACGGATTGGGAGGACAGTCTTTACCTGTCGTTTGATGAACGACGCCGGAAGGAGAGAGGAGATACCTTGCCAAAGGTGGAAACAAAATTCAAGAAGAATCTGGTCTATATGGGACAGTTAGGCGATGCCTTGATCAGTAGTTATGATGTTGATATTTCGAAAGTAGGAAATATCACCTGCTCTCCTTTAATAAATCCACTGCTGGTGAACTATAGTCACCGTAACGGAATTTCGTATCGTCAGGAGTTTAAGTACAATAAACTTTTTCACGATGGAAGATTGTTGCATATTGTACCGCAGATAGGTTATAATTTTACGAAGAAGGAACTCTATGCAAAGATGGATGCAGAATATGTCTATAATCCTGAAAAGCACGGAGCCATTACGATTAATGTGGGAAACGGTAACCGGATATATAGTAGTGTGGTGCTCGATCAGTTGAAAGAAATTCCCGATAGCGTATTTAGTTTCGATGGACTGGAGCTGGATTATTTTAAGGATGTCTACCTGAATGTGGCGCATAACATAGAAATCTTGAATGGACTGACTATTTGGACCGGCGTAGCCATGCACTGGCGTTATGCAGCCGAAAGCACTCCGGAAGTAGCACAACGCGTACGTTTAAAGTATAACAGTTTCGCGCCTCGTTTGCGTGTGGAGTGGACTCCGGGCATGCATTATTATATGAACGGCCACCGAAAGATAAATGTCGGATCGCGTTATCCCACCTTTCTTGTCGATTACGAGCGGGGTATAAAGGTAATGAAGAATTCCGGCGAATATGAACGCTTTGAGTTTTCGGCAGAACAGAAGATACGCGTCCGCGACTTACATACGATAGCTTACCACATCGGCGGAGGATTCTTTACCAACCAGAACGATATGTACTTTGTCGATTATGTGAATTTTGCCAATCGAAACCTTCCTCAAGGATGGAACGACGATATTGGAGGTACATTTCAGATGTTGGATGGACGCTGGTATAATGCTTCGCGCCATTACTTTCGTGGAAATATAACATACGAGACTCCCTTCTTGCTGCTATATCCCGTAGGACACTTGCTTTCGTTTATTCAGAAGGAACGAATCTATGCCGGTATCTTGTTCATGCCTCACCTGAATCCTTATTTGGAGCTGGGCTATGGGGTAGGAACCCATCTCTTCGATTTTGGTGTATTTATAGGCAATGAAAAAGGTAAATTCACATCAGTAGGATGCAAATTTACCTTCGAGCTCTTCAACAGATAATAATTGTATTCGTTTATTTCCTCAGAAAATCCTTTTTCTTGCGCAACAGATATTGCATTTGTCTGACCAGACTCCACAACGGGCGAAGCAGGTCGAACAGCGGGAAAATACAGCATAAATTTTCGTTCAGGTCGTGGGCAGTACGGTGAAATACGCTCATGGTCGAGATGAAACGAACCAGCCAGAACAAAGCTACAATACCCGTCCCGATCCATTGCTGCTCTATGATACTCATTGCCAGTCCGCCGATTGTAGCCAGATGAAACAGTCCGCAGGTCCATGTTTCGAAAGCATTCGAGTATCTTGCCATTCCCTGATAATAATGACCTGTAACCATTGCATTCATTTTCCGTTCGAACCAGATACGTTTGTAGGGCGGAACCGGCATACGCACGATACTGTCTGTACCCGAAGCCACGCGCGTATTGTATTTGTTTGCTACAGCATTGATAAACAAGTCGTCTTCTCCACGCTGAAGTTGCAAGTGGTCGGCAAAACCTTTATGCTTTTCATACAGACTTTTCCGATAGGCAAGATTGCATCCCACGCCCATATAAGGATGTCCCGCCAAGGCCATTCCCAAATACCGCAGGGAGTGGAAGAATGAATCAGTCGTGATTCTTCGTGCGAACCAGCCTTTCTGTGGCAGATAGTTGCTGTAGCCCAGAACGATGTCTGTATCCGGAGTCATTTGGGCTGCCAGACTTTTCAACCAGTTCTTGCTGACGGGGCTACAGAAAGGTTCCGTCACAACTATCCAGTCGTAGCGGCTGGCACGTATTCCCATTGCAATACCCAGCTTCTTCCGGCTGACATAACGAGCTGTTTTCGGAATGAATGTATGGTAAAGATTTTCGTATCGGTCGGACAGCAGTTTCAGAATGTCTTCATCCTCACCGGCCGATTTGTCATTGATGACAATGACTTCAAATTTCGGATAATCTTGTTCGAGGATTGCCGGAAGGTTCTGGTTCAGCGCACTGCCGGAATCTTTTGTTACGATAATGACCGAAAGCGGAGGCAAATCCGTTGCAGACGGTCTGTTGTCTTTCTTGAAATGTTGGTGTATGCGGTTGTAGATTCCGAAGACATAGCATAATTGAATAATGCAAAGTATGCCACAGGTTGCAGCCAGCAGAAAGGTCGTAGATGCAAAATCAAGTGTAATCATGTTGTGAATCTTATAATAAAATCGGTGCAAAAATAGAGTAATTTTTCGAGATAGACGTCAATCTGACTTCTAATAAAGGATGATTTTTTGTGCCTTACTCATTTTTCTTTATCTTTGCATGACGAAAAATAAAGGTGTTACGTCGCCCGATGAATCAGAAAATATTAAAGATAAGAAATGAAGAATATACGTAATTTTTGTATTATTGCCCATATCGACCACGGAAAGTCCACATTGGCCGACAGACTTCTGGAGTATACACAGACAATTAAGATTACAGAAGGACAGATGCTGGACGACATGGATCTGGAACGTGAGCGTGGTATAACCATCAAGAGTCACGCTATCCAGATGGAGTATACCTATAAAGGAGAAAAATATATCCTGAACCTGATTGATACTCCGGGGCATGTGGACTTCTCTTATGAAGTATCCCGTTCCATTGCTGCCTGTGAAGGAGCTTTGTTGGTTGTGGATGCTTCGCAGGGTGTGCAGGCGCAGACCATTTCGAACCTGTACATGGCGTTGGAACATAACCTGGAGATTATTTCGGTAATGAACAAATGTGATATGGCAAGTGCCATGCCCGAAGAAGTGGAAGATGAAATTATCGACCTGCTGGGCTGTAAGCGTGAAGACATTATCCGCGCTTCCGGTAAGACCGGTATGGGGGTAGAGGAGATTCTTCAGGCTGTGGTAGAACGTATCCCTTGTCCGAAAGGAGACGAAAACGCACCTTTGCAGGCGCTTATCTTCGATTCTGTGTTCAACTCGTTCCGCGGTATCATCGCTTATTTCAAGGTTGTAAACGGAGTGATTCGTACAGGTGACAAAGTGAAGTTCTTCAATACCGGCAAGGAATATGATGCCGATGAAGTAGGAGTACTGAAAATGGACATGGTTCCCCGTAAAGAACTTCGTACTGGCGACGTAGGATACATCATTTCCGGTATAAAAACTTCAAGAGAAGTTAAGGTCGGCGATACAATTACTCATATAGAATGTCCGTGTGACAAGGCTATTGACGGATTTGAGGAAGTAAAACCAATGGTGTTCGCCGGCGTTTATCCCATTGAAGCCGAAGATTATGAAAACTTGCGAGCTTCGCTGGAAAAACTGCAACTGAACGATGCTTCGCTGACCTTCCAGCCTGAATCTTCGTTGGCTTTGGGCTTCGGGTTCCGTTGCGGGTTCTTGGGACTGCTTCATATGGAAATTGTTCAGGAACGTCTGGACCGTGAGTTTGATATGAACGTCATTACTACCGTGCCCAACGTTTCGTATATGGTATACGACAAGCAGGGAAATGTACAGGAAGTACACAATCCGGGCGGTATGCCCGATCCGACATTGATCGATCACATCGAAGAACCTTATATTGATGCTTCCATCATTACGGCAACCGACTATATCGGTCCGATTATGACATTGTGTCTGGGAAAACGAGGCGAATTGGTTCGTCAGGATTACATCTCGGGAAATCGTGTAGAACTGCATTATAAAATGCCGTTAGGCGAAATTGTAATCGACTTTTATGATAAGTTGAAGAGTATCTCCAAGGGATATGCTTCGTTCGATTACCATCAGTCTGGTTTCCGTCCTTCGAAACTCGTCAAGCTCGATATCCTGCTGAACGGGGAATCGGTCGATGCGCTTTCTACGTTAACCCATTTCGACAATGCTTACGACCTGGGACGCCGCATGTGCGAAAAGCTGAAAGAACTCATACCACGCCAGCAATTTGAAATTGCCATTCAGGCTGCAATCGGTGCGAAGATTATCGCCCGTGAAACAATCAAGGCTGTCCGTAAGGATGTAACTGCCAAATGTTATGGTGGTGATGTCAGCCGTAAGCGTAAGCTGCTCGAAAAGCAGAAGAAAGGAAAGAAGCGAATGAAACAGATCGGTACGGTGGAAGTACCGCAGAAGGCATTCCTTGCTGTCCTCAAACTTGATTAAATTTTTATATCTTTTATTTTTGCGCCCTTTGTGTCATCATCTCTCCGGTATCCGGTGCAGACATGGTACGAAGGGCGTTTTTATATCCGTACAAAAACTTCCATACGTTTATTTTAAATGTCCTTCATGTCTTTCGGAATTTGTGCTGACGTTTTTTATTTTTTTTGTACAAAAGATTTTTTTATTTGTACAAAAAACAAGCTGAATTTGCCGTCGTTTTTCTTTAAATCTGCAAGCCTTTTTATGAAAAGACATTTTCACTTTTTTGGCAAAGTCTTTAAGATAAATTTTGAAAATACGGAAAAAAGAGTTCCCTTTGTAACAAATCATTAAACAAAACTGTGTTTAATAGGAATTAAAGGTACTTCTGTTGAATATGATTGGTTTGTGGTTTTAACCTTTGAATTAATGGTCTGTAGCACGGTATTCTCTCTTTTGTACTATATTCCCTTTGGTATCCCGGAAGATAAGTCTTGCCTGATTACGGTGTATGCAGGCAGATTGTTTAACCTCTAACCTTTTCTCTGTTATTATGGAGGATAATGAAAAAGCATTTCCAGACGATGAGCTGGTGACAATGTTTCGTGGCGGTGATAATCATGCTTTCGAAATCTTACTGGCCCGCTATACGGGTGATATAATGAAGTCGATAAGGAGGAGTACTGTTAGCTGTAGTGAGAGTACCGACGATTTATATCAGGAAGTGGTAGTTCACGTTTGTGAAAAGTTGAAGAATGTATATCAGACTGACGGACGCTTCGGGGCATGGCTGAATTGTGTAGTGGGGAATTTTTTATGCAGCGTTTATCGCAAGAAAAGTCATGAGTGTTTACCGCTGAAACTGGATATGCTGAAAGATGAATGTACGGCTGATAATTTACTTACGGCCGAAAACAAGGAGCAAAAGTTTATTGATTTAAAATGTGCCGTTGGCGAATTGCCGGAAAATCTATCGGAACTGGTTCGGATGAAGATCTGGTATGGCATGACATATCAGGAAATTTCCGATCGTACAGGCATTAATCGTTCCACGGTAGCAAAGCGTTTAAAGTCTGCCTATCAGGAGCTGGAAAAGAAGATGTTGGCTATGGGATACGATGATGCTTTAATATAAATTTTTACTTTTTTTAATGAGAAAAACTTTGTTAACGTTACCAATGAAACAATATTTATAGTACATTTGCCACGAATTTGTAAAGTACGGTTTGCAAAAGATGGTAACTAACATTAAACATCTAGGTATTGTGGAAAACATCAATGGCTCTCGCCTGAAAGTGAAAATAGTGCAGAGTTCTGCGTGCTCATCTTGTAGCGTAAAGGCACACTGCAGCGCTTCCGAAACGAAAGAAAAAATAATTGATGTTTATAATAAAAACAATGTTCCTTGCCAGATAGGCGAGCAAGTTATGATTGTGGGAACAACGTCGATGGGCATGAAAGCCGTGTTGCTGGCTTTCGTGCTTCCTTTTGTCGTGCTGTTGCTTTCATTGATTGTTTCGCTGAAACTGACGGGAGGGGACGAGGCTTTTTCTGCTTTGGTTTCATTAGGGACACTGGTTCCTTATTACCTTATTATATATATATGCAGAAAGAAGATCAGCCGTTCGTTCATGTTTACATTAGAATCAATATATTAATAAACTAATTTTATACTTTTATGAACTTAATTTTGGTTGCAGTAATTTCATTGGGAGCTATAGGCTTGATTGCCGCAGTAATCTTGTACGTGGCTTCGAAGAAGTTTGCTGTGTATGAAGATCCGCGAATCGCTCAGGTAGCCGAGGTGCTTCCTCAAGCCAATTGCGGTGGATGTGGTTATCCGGGATGCTCTGGTTTTGCCGCAGCTTGCGTAAAAGCTGGTTCACTGGAAGGAAAACTATGTCCGGTAGGCGGTCAACCTACTATGGAAAAGGTCGCTGGTATTTTGGGACTGGAAGCTGTTGCTTCGGAACCGAAAGTAGCGGTAGTAAGATGTAACGGTACATGTGCCAACCGTCCGAAGCTGACTCAGTACGATGGCGTCCGCTCGTGTGTGGTTGCCAATTCTACTTACGGAGGTGAAACCGGGTGTACATTCGGTTGTCTGGGCTGCGGCGACTGTGTAAATGCCTGCCAGTTTGATGCTATCCACATGAATCCTGAAACAGGATTGCCTGAGGTAGACGAAAGCAAGTGTACGGCTTGTGGCGCCTGTAGCAAGGCTTGTCCGCGCAACATTATCGAAATTCGTCCGAAGGGCAAGAACAATCGCCGTGTGTATGTACAGTGCGTCAACAAAGATAAAGGTGCTGTAGCACGCAAGGCTTGTACTGCTGCATGTATCGGTTGCGGAAAGTGTGTGAAAGTTTGTCCGTTTGAAGCTATTACTTTGGAAAACAACTTGGCATATATCGATCCTGCCAAGTGTAAATCTTGTCGCAAGTGCGAGACCGAATGCCCTCAGAATGCAATTATCGCAGTCAACTTCCCGCCGCGTAAGGCTAAACCTGCAGAACCTGCTCCGGCTGCTGCTCCTGCTGCACCGAAGGCTGCTGCCCAGCCGGCCGCTGAACCTAAGAACGAAACGGTAGAAGTGAAAGCTGCTGAAGCTCCAAAAGCTGAGGCTTAATCAACAATTAGTAATTAATTAAAAAAGATATTACAGTGAAGACATTTAGAATTGGTGGAGTTCATCCAGCAGAAAATAAATTGTCAGCAGGCAAAGCAATTGAAACTCTTGCTCTTCCAAAGCAGGCTGTTTTCCCTTTGTCGCAGCATATCGGTGCTCCCGCTACTGCTATCGTAAAAAAAGGTGATGTAGTGAAGGTGGGAACCAAGATTGCTGAAGCCGGGGGCTTTGTTTCGGCTGCTATCTTTTCTTCTGTATCCGGTAAGGTGAACAAGATAGATAGCGTTATCGACGCCAGTGGTTATCGTAAACCGGCTATTTTTATCGACGTAGAAGGTGACGAATGGGAAGAAAGTATTGATCGCAGCACTAAGCTGGTAAAGGAATGTAACTTGACTCCTGAAGAAATTGTTGCTAAAATAAAAAATGCAGGCGTTGTTGGTATGGGTGGTGCTTGCTTCCCGACTCATGTAAAACTGACTCCTCCTCCGGGCTGCAAGGCCGAGTGTGTAATTATCAATGCCGTAGAGTGTGAACCGTATCTGACTGCCGACCATCGTCTGATGCTTGAAAAGCCTGATGAGATTCTGGTAGGAGTGCAGATCCTGATGAAGGCTGCCAAAGTAACCAAGGCTTATATCGGTATTGAAAACAATAAGCCCGATGCCATCAAGCTGATGACTGAGAAGGCTGCTTCTTATCCGGGCATCGAGGTTGTGCCTCTGAAAGTGAAATATCCGCAGGGCGGTGAAAAACAGTTGATTGATGCTGTAATCGGACGTCAGGTCCCGGCTCCTCCTGCCATTCCTATCAATGTAGGTGCGGTTGTGCAGAACGTAGGAACTGCTTATGCTGTATATGAAGCTGTACAGAAGAACAAGCCTTTGTTCGAACGTATTGTTACCGTAACAGGTAAATCATTGAAGAATCCTTCTAACTTCCTGACTCGTATGGGTACTCCGATGAGCCAGTTGATTGACGCTGCTGGAGGTCTGCCCGAAGATACGGGTAAGGTAATCGGTGGCGGTCCGATGATGGGTAAGGCGCTTGCCAATACAGAAGTGCCTATCTGCAAAGGTAGTTCGGGTGTATTGATTATGAACGACAAGGAAGCACGCCGTGCGGAACCTCAGCCGTGTATCCGTTGTGCCAAGTGTGTAAGCGCTTGTCCGATGGGACTGGAACCGTTCTTGCTGGCTACTTGTTCGGCTCATGGTGACTGGGAACGTGTGGAACATGAAATGATCATGTCTTGTATCGAATGCGGTTCATGTCAGTTTACATGTCCTTCTCATCGTCCGATGTTGGATTACATTCGTTTAGGTAAAGGTAAGGTGGGCGGAATTATCCGTGCACGTAACGCTAAAAAATAATTGAAATCGAATTATGGCAAACAAATTAATTGTATCATTATCACCCCACGTGCATAGCGGTGACAGCGTACAGAAGAATATGTACGGCGTTATCATCGCTCTGATACCTGCCTTGCTTGTGTCATTCTACATGTTCGGCCTGGGGGCTGTTATCGTTACGCTGACTTCTGTCATTGCGTGTCTGTTCTTTGAATGGGCTATTACAAAATACATCCTGAAACGTGAACGTACAACCATCACCGATGGTTCGGCTGCGTTGACGGGACTTCTTCTGGCATTTAACTTGCCTTCTAATCTTCCGTTGTGGATTATCATTATCGGTGCGCTGGTTGCTATCGGCGTAGGTAAGATGACTTTCGGCGGTCTGGGCTGCAATCCGTTTAACCCTGCACTGGTGGGACGTATCTTCTTGCTGATTTCTTTCCCCGTACAGATGACTTCATGGCCTGTTGCCGGACAGTGGGCAAGCTATACGGATGCTGAAACAGCTGCTACTCCGCTTGCACTGATGAAGCAGGCTGTACATGGCGATGCAAGTGCATTGAGCCAGTTGCCTGATACGATGAGCCTGTTCTTGGGTAATAATCCGGGATGTATCGGTGAAATCAGTTCATTGGCTTTGCTGATCGGTCTGGCATATATGTTGTGGAAGAAGATTATCTCATGGCATATTCCGGTGTCAATCATTGTAACTGTATTTGTTTTCTCTGGCTTGATGCATCTGGCTAACCCGACTGTTTACGCATCGCCGTTCGCTCATCTGTTTACAGGTGGACTGATGCTGGGAGCTATCTTCATGGCAACCGACTATGTTACTTCACCGATGACTCATAAAGGCATGATTATTTACGGTGTGGCTATCGGATTCCTGACAGTTGTTATTCGTCTTTTCGGTGCTTATCCGGAAGGAATGTCATTCGCTATCTTCATTATGAATGCATTTACTCCGTTGATTAACACTTATTGTAAACCTAAACGATTCGGGGAGGTAGTGAAGAAATGAAAAAACTTGAATCATCTTTAAAGAATATGGCTCTGGCACTGACTGGCTTTTCTGTTGTAGCCGGAGCTCTGCTGGGCTGGGTAAACGATGTGACCGCTGAGCCGATTGCACAGGCAAATGCCAAGACATTGAGCGATGCAATTGCTGTAGTGGTTCCGGGATTCGACAATAATCCTGCCGAAGCGCCCGAAACTGTAGAAGTAAATGGTGCAACTTACAAAATTTATAAGGCAACGAAAGATGGACAGCCTATTGGTGCTGCCGTAGAATCGTCTGCTAATGGTTTTGGTGGTACGCTGACTGTTCTGGTTGGTTTTGATAACGATGGCAACATCATCGACTATTCTTTGCTGAGCCATGCCGAAACTCCGGGACTGGGTTCGAAGGCTGCCGACTGGTTTAAGAAAGGAGCCAAGGGTGACATTACCGGAAAGAATCCGGGTGAAGCACCTTTGACAGTAAGCAAGGATGGTGGACAGATTGATGCTATCACTGCCTCTACCATTACTTCACGCGCTTTCTTGCTGGCAGTGAACAATGCGTATGCTGCATATAAGAATCAGCATGTAGACAGCATGAGTGGAGCTACTTCACACGCTGCATCGGAAGATGAAGCACCGGCTGCTGCGGCTGATAGTACAAATGTTGAAAATAATTAATAGGAGAGGAGCAGACTATGAATAATTTTAAAGTATTGATGAACGGGATTGTTAAGGAAAATCCTACGTTTGTACTCCTTCTGGGTATGTGTCCTACTTTGGGTACTACCTCTTCGGCCATCAATGGTATGGGTATGGGACTGGCTACGATGTTCGTACTGATTTGTTCGAATGTGGTAATCTCATTGATAAAGAATCTGGTTCCCGACATGGTACGTATTCCTATCTTCGTTGTGGTTATCGCTTCGTTCGTAACCTTGTTACAGATGGTTATGCAGGCATATGTTCCTGCTCTGTATGCTACCCTTGGTTTGTTTATCCCCTTGATTGTGGTGAACTGTATCTTGCTGGGACGTGCAGAGGCTTTTGCTGCAAAGAACAATCCGCTGTCGTCGTTCTTCGACGGTCTGGGTATGGGACTTGGCTTCACCATTGCCTTGACATTGCTGGGTGGTGTTCGTGAATTCCTTGGAACAGGTAAGTTGTTCAACATCGCCATCATGCCTGAAGACTATGGCATGCTGATTTTCGTGCTGGCTCCTGGTGCATTTATTGTGTTGGGTTACCTCATTGCTATCGTAAACCGTCTGAAAAAGGCATAACTCCTAAAAAGAAAAAGATATGGAATATATATTGATATTTATCACCGCTATCTTTGTGAACAACATTGTGTTGTCACAATTCCTCGGTATCTGTCCGTTCTTGGGCGTATCTAAGAAGGTAGAAACCGCTATGGGTATGGGAGCTGCTGTTGCTTTCGTGTTGACACTGGCTACCATCGTAACGTATGTTATCCAGAAGTTTGTCCTTGATGCTTTCGGACTGGGTTATTTGCAGACCATTGCATTTATCCTTGTCATCGCTGCATTGGTACAGATGGTGGAAATCATCTTGAAGAAAGTTTCTCCGGCTTTGTATCAGGCACTGGGCGTGTTCTTGCCGCTGATTACGACAAACTGTTGTATCTTGGGTGTGACCATTCTGGTTATCCAGAAAGACTATGATTTGCTGACAGGTGTTATCTATGCATTCTCTACGGCACTCGGATTTGCTCTGGCTCTGATTGTTTTCGCAGGTATTCGCGAACAGCTCAGCTTGGTCAATATTCCGAAAGGCATGCGTGGAATGTCTATCGCACTGGTGACTGCCGGTTTGCTGGCAATGGCATTCATGGGATTCTCTGGTGTAGATAAAGGTTTGGCTGTTTTGTTTGGCTTGCAATAACGGATAAGGTACACCTTATATATAGGAGAGCAGAGCTTCTTATATCCGAACGGATGAAAAGGCTCTGCTCTTTTTGTATGTCTGTATATTTATTTAAAGAATTTGATATAGTTTTTTCTGACAGATTGTGTGATATTCGATAATTATTTCTACTTTTGTTGAAGCAAATATTTATAGGACGTAATTTAATAGCAATATGAAAGAAAGAATTCTGGTTGCAGGTGGAACGGGGTATATCGGTTCTCATACAGTTGTAGAACTTCAGAATAGTGGTTACGAGGTAATTATCGTAGATAATCTTTCGAACTCGCGTGCCGACGTAGTCGATAACATAGAAAAGATTACAGGTATTCGTCCTGAATTCGAGCAGGTAGACTGCTTGGACTATGCAGGAATGGATGCTGTTTTTGCTAAATATCCGGGCATTAAAGGTATTATCCATTTTGCAGCAAGTAAGGCTGTTGGCGAATCTGTTCAGAAACCTTTATTGTATTATCGCAATAACTTGGTTTCATTGATCAATATACTTGAACTGATGCCTAAACACAATGTGCCGGGCATTATCTTCTCATCTTCGTGTACAGTATATGGACAGCCGGACAAACTTCCCGTTACGGAAGAAGCTCCGATTAAGAAAGCAGAGTCTCCTTATGGAAACACGAAACAGATTAATGAAGAAATTATTCGTGATACAGTAGCTTCCGGTTCTCCTATCCATGCTATCCTGTTGCGTTATTTCAACCCGATTGGCGCTCATCCAAGTGCTCTTATCGGTGAATTGCCAAATGGTGTTCCGCAGAACCTTATTCCGTATCTGACTCAGACGGCCATTGGTATTCGTGAAAAACTGAGTGTTTTTGGTGATGATTACAATACTCCTGACGGTTCTTGTATTCGCGACTACATTTATGTGGTAGATTTGGCCAAGGCACATGTCATTGCTATGAACCGTATTCTGCAAAACAAGCAGAAAGATAAAGTGGAAGTATTCAATATCGGTACCGGTAGAGGCGTTTCCGTTTTGGAACTGATTCATGCATTTGAGGCTGCTACAGGTGTTAAATTGAATTATCAGATTGCAGGTCGTCGTGCTGGCGATATAGAACAAGTATGGGCAGATCCTACTTATGCAAATAACGAGCTGGGCTGGAAAGCAGAAACTTCAATAGAAGAAACATTGCGTTCAGCTTGGAACTGGCAGTTAAAACTTCGTGAAAGAGGAGTACAATAACTGGCTAAAATTTGTTTTGATAAAAAACGTTAATATATAAAACCAAAACGTTTGAAGAAATGTTTTATTGATGCAGACGCTTAAGGTACTTGGATGTATGTGAATATGTACAAGTATTGTCTGTTCCCTTATAGGGGACGGGGCGTTTATGCATAGTAGTTTTGTCGTGTTTTATTTTGTGTTTGTGTTGTGACTGTTTCTCGACGTGAGTCGAGAAACAGTTTTTTTATTTCTGGATTTTATTATACCTTTGCGGCCGATTTCCTAAGTCGGGCTGGTATTTGTTGGAAGATTCAGACAGATTTCTGAAATCGGGGAATGGGACTTCCCTGTTATAAACCGCTAATAGAATAGCTGATAGTTCCTGCCGGAGTTAGTCTTTTGTAAGGCTGGCAGGGTAATTATGTCCTCATCTGCTTGTCCGAAAAGAGTTCCGGCTTTCATTTTTTGAGAAAATATATTTATGGTATAAGAAAAATTTGAAAAAGACAAGAGATGAAAATTTTAAAGAAACAAAACTTTGTGACGAGACAGGAACAATTTCCATTATTTCCTTATTTAATTAAATGGCTTTTTCTTTCAGCTGTGTCTGGAGCCTGCATAGGTTCGGCTTCTGCACTTTTGCTGGTTTCTCTGGAGTGGGCTACTCAGTATCGTGAACATCATTTATGGATTATCGCTTTGCTTCCCGTAGCTGGCTTGTTGATCGGACTGATGTATCATTATCTGGCGGGAACAGCAGCACGGGGGAATAACTTTCTGATAGAGGAAATCCGTTCTCCCCACGATATTATTCCTTTCCGTATGGCACCTCTCGTATATATCGGAACGGTGTTGACTCATCTTTTTGGTGGTTCAGCCGGACGTGAAGGAACCGGTGTACAGATGGGAGGAGCGATAGCCGATCGTTTTTCCAAGCTGTTCCGTCTGCCTAAGCGTGACCATCAGGTGATGGTAGCAATCGGTATCAGTGCAGGTTTTGCTTCTGTATTCGGAACTCCTTTGGCGGGAGCTGTGTTTGGTCTGGAGGTGATTGTCGTTGGTCGAATGCGGTATGAAGCGATTCTTCCGGTTTTCCTTTCGGCTGCTTTTGCTCAGTTGGCCTGTCATGCGTGGGGAGTGGAGCATACACTTTATCCGGCACCTGTAGTACCGGCACTGGGAGTTGCCAGTATTTTATGGGTTGCTCTTTCGGGTATATTATTCGGAATTGTTGCGATGATTTTCTCTCGTTCTATCGGCTTTTGGGGCGGACTGGCTAAAAAGTATATTTCCTATCCGCCTTTGCGCCCGGTTGCAGGAGGAGTAATCATAGCTTTGGCTGTTTGGGCATTG
Organism: Phocaeicola sp.; assembly: GCF_057861905.1. Lineage (NCBI taxonomy): Bacteria > Pseudomonadati > Bacteroidota > Bacteroidia > Bacteroidales > Bacteroidaceae > Phocaeicola > Phocaeicola sp. The sequence goes on from NZ_DBMACV010000010.1 coordinate 52,842, forward strand.
GGCACTACTAAATACATTGGCTTGGGTGTCCCGACTATCGTTGCTTCTTTTTCGGAGCAACAGATGTGGTACGACTTTTTGCTGAAACTGCTTTTTACGACTTTTACCATTGGAGTCGGTTTTAAAGGTGGAGAGGTAACTCCTCTGTTTTTTGTCGGAGCTACCTTAGGTAGTGCGTTATCATTCATCATTCCGTTGCCAATGAGCTTACTGGCAGGCTTGGGATTCGTAGCCGTTTTTGCCGGAGCAACCAATACCCCTATAGCTTGTACATTTATGGGCATTGAGCTTTTTGGTATAGAACCGGGCATTTATTTGGGGATAGCCTGCGTAGTAGCTTATTTATTTTCTGGACATACAGGTATTTATACATCACAAGTAGTAGGAACTCCCAAGCACCTGATCTATTTACGCGACAAGGGAAGGACATTGAGATAACTCTTGATTTATCGCAAGATTTTGAGGCCTGAAATGAGAAAAATATTCATTTGAAAGCACAATCAAGCGCGGGTTTCCGTAATTTTGTATTCGATTTCAGAAACAGACACAGATATGGCACAATTGAGAGAGATGACAGCGGGGCCTTCATTGCCGCTGATTTTCAACTTTACCTTACCCTTATTGTTGGGAAACTTGTTGCAGCAGACTTATTCATTGGTCGATGCTGCCATTGTTGGAAAGTCCCTTGGAATTAATGCTTTAGCGTCCGTAGGAGCAAGCACTTCGGTTGTCTTTCTCATTTTAGGCTTCTGCAACGGATGTTGTGGCGGATTTGCCATTCCGGTAGCGCAGAAATTCGGGGCACACGATTATGTGACGATGCGGCGTTACGTTTCCGTCAGCTTGAAGATTGCCGGAGTCATGTCGGTAGTCATAGCCATATTGACCAGTTTATTGTGTGCTTTTATTCTTCGCACCATGCAGACTCCGGAGAACATCTTTCAGGGAGCCTACAATTATCTGCTGGTCACTTTTATCGGAGTGCCGTGTACCTTTTTTTATAACCTGCTCTCCAGTATCATCCGTGCATTGGGAGATAGTAAGACACCTTTCTGGTTCTTGCTTTTCTCTACCATATTGAATATTATCCTCGACTTGTTCTGCATATTGGTTATGGGGTGGGGGGTAACAGGTGCTGCCGTGGCTACTGTCTTTTCTCAAGGAGTATCGGCTGTACTATGCTATTTCTACATGTATCGTAAGTTTGATATTCTGAAAACAGAGGCCTCCGATCGTCGTTTCCGTCCGGAACTTGCCCGACAATTAATGTATATCGGAGTTCCGATGGGACTTCAATTTTCCATAACGGCTATCGGTAGTATCATGCTTCAGAGTGCAAATAATGCACTGGGTACAGCATGTGTCGCAGCTTTCACCGCAGCGATGCGTATCAAGATGTTCGTGATGTGTGCCCTCGATAGCTTGGGAATGGCGATGGCAACCTATAGCGGTCAGAACTATGGTGCCGGGAAACCAGACCGTATCTGGCAAGGCATCAAGTCGGCTTCGCTGATGATGATCATTTATGTGGCTGTAGTTGCTGCTATCATGTGGGCCTTTGCCGACAAGTTTGCCCTGTTGTTTATTGCGCCCGACGAAACAGAAATTATCTCAGATACAGCCTTGTTCTTGCATATCAATGTATCGTTCTTCCCTTTATTGGGAATGCTTAGTATTTTGCGTTACACCATTCAGGGAGCGGGATATACCAAACTTGCCATGTTCTCCGGAGTTTCGGAAATGATTGCCCGTATATTAGTCAGTCTGATCATTGTTCCGATGTGGGGATTCGTCGGCGTTTGTATGGGTGATCCTACTGCATGGCTTTTCGCTAACTTGTTCCTGATTCCGGCATTTATTTATGTATACCGTCGTTTGCGTCTTATTGTAGCAAAAGAGGCTTAATTCTTAACCCGCATTCGTTTCCATATTCCGGCAGGAATGAGCTTCCAGAAAAAGACCATCACCTTGTATCTCCAGTCGATAATGGCAATGCGCTGCTTGCGATGGATGGCACGTATGATGTGTCGTGCTACATTTTCCGGTTTCATCAGCATGGGATAATGTTTTCCGTCGTTGAGTAGTCCGGTAGCAACGAAGCCGGGACGTATATCTGTGAAGCAGATGGGGGAGCGGTGCATGTGGGCAAGCTGTTCCAGTGCGTCGATATATAGGTTCTGAAAGCGTTTGGTTGCCGAATAAGCAGGAGCGATGCCCAGTCCTTTCGTGCCCGCAATGGAACTGATAACCGCTATGTGTCCCTTGCCTTGTTGAAGGAAAAAGCGGAAAGCATGTCCTACCATGCGGGTAAATCCTGTTCCGTTCGTTTCCAAGGTGTTCAGCTCAATGTCGGGAGCTAATTCAAAATTCTGGAAGCCGATACCGGAACAGTGTACATACAAATCCATTCCTCCTACTTCGTCTATCAGTGCATCCAACTCTTTTTCGGCTCCCTCTTTACGAATATCAATGGGGCGGATCTGAATTCTTTCAGGGGCTTGCCGCTGAAAGGCCTGTAACTTTTCCAGACGCCGGCCTGCAATCCCGAGGTACCAGCCTTCGGCTATTAATAATTTAGCCACTTCGTAGCCTATTCCAGAAGTAGCTCCCATGATAATTGCACGTTTTGTTGTTGATGGATTCATATGACAGTTGAGGTTTTGGAGTTATTTGTTACTACGTATTTCGTACATGAAGGTTTCAGATACAGGTACATGTTCGGCTTCACGGCTATAGAAAAACCGGTCGGCAAAAGGCATTTGTTCATTCAGCGGGCGGATTGCCTGCGTGAGGTGTGCGCAGAATGTCTTGTAGGAATGATTGTTCATGCGTTCACCTGCGTCATCGCGGAACAGAGTTGCATAGTGGTTCAGCGGACGGGCATGCACCAACTGGTTAATCTGTAAGGCCAGATCCCGTGCCTCGCGAGGAGAAATACGGTCGAACAGACTGGACAGATTGAATATAATCAGTTCCGACAGTACACTATGTGTCGACCAGAAAGTGGAAGGTACGGCACCGATTCTCGGATAGAAGCTACACGTAACCGAACGGTATGCTTCCTGTTCAAAGAAAAGTTGGGCTACCTTATCCATTTCCTCTATGGGATAAATGCCTAAGTAAGTCAGGTCCAAATGAGGAAGGCGACGGCAGGCATCGACGAAAGCCAGTCCCGAAGCTCCGCTTTCATAACTCAGATCGCAGAGAACGACACGCCCCGAAACATTCCGGATAGCGTTGAACAGCCAGTTGCCATTGGTTTCATACAATGCCCGAGCTGCACAATAGGCCCGCCGCATATAATAATAGTTGTATAGTTGCAGACGTTCGCTTGCTGGAATTTCAGTATCCGGAGAGGAAAAGTCGTACCTCCCGTAAGCGGTCAGTTCCCGATTGCGAGCTTCATCGTTCAGAACTTCATCATCGACTGTCACGATCTCCTGAAACGCATTGCGGAAAGATTCCGGAAGCAGATAATTATCCGACTGCACATCCCAGCCGCTGATACATTCAGGCAATTCGAAATCTCCCCGGCAAAAGGCAGCTGTACCCACATCGATGTATCCGTTGTTCATACGAATATATTCCATCAGTTTGTAAAACGTGATGTTCGCTCCCAGTATCTGCGGGTTGCCGGTCAGGAACAATTGCTTTCTGGCACGGGTGATTGCCACGTTCAGTTTACGGTCTATTAAGTATTCTCCTTCCCGGAAAGTATTGCTTGTCAGGAAATTCAACTGACTGAAATTCTGGATGGTAAACGAGTAAATAATCACATCGCGCTGACTTCCCTGATAGCGTTCTACGGTGTCGATTGAAATATTATTTAACTCGGGAATGTTGGTTTGAGCGATTTCTCTGCGTATCATGGCTATCTGATTGCGATAAGGAACGATAACGCCTACCGTTTTGTTGGCATCAAATGTTTCCGATGTCATCCGGTAGATACGAGTCAGGAGGGTTGCGACGATACGTGCCTCGTTGATATTCGTCTTTTCCGAATAATTAATGTTGTCCGGCGTTTCCGAAGGAATAAACACCATGCGCCGGGTTTGTATCAGTCTGTCCAGGTTGTCCTGAGGGACAGATGCCGACGGATAGGGCAGGCTTTCTTCCTGATGAGGCAGAGGAATAGGTTCCAGTTGCTCACGATAATAAAACGTATTGTTCGGAAACTCCGATATGGCAGGATGCATGCGACCTTGCTTGTGCAGGACGCTGCGGAAGGCTTCATCACTTTGCTTGTACAACCGCTCGAAAAGAGAGTTACGGCAGTCGGTCAGACCGATGGACTGTAACAACGGATCGTCTATTCGGGCTTCTTCTTCATTTTGCTGAGCAATGGCAGGCAACTGCTTGTAGTCGCCGATCAATATAAATTTGTCGATGGCATTGTCACGGTTGTGGCGTGCCGACAAGATGCCAATCAAGTCGGGTTCCAGTATCTGCGACGCCTCATCGATGATAGCCAGTGTGAAGTGTTTCAGGTTGAACAAATGCAACCGGCTGTTTATGGCAGTGGTCGTACCCACAAAGATGCGTGTCTGCGAGATTTTCTTCTGAATATCCGTCAGCTTCGGGCAGTCGGCAAGGCTGTACTTTAAGAGATAAGGAACAAAACGCTTGTCGCACGACAACTCATTTCCGATACGGATAAAAGGAGTCTTTTCTGCGATTCCCGAACCGACCAGCATGTTGCAGATTTCGTCTACCGCACGATTGGTATACGACAACAGCAGGAGAGAGGCATCCGGATCGGTTAATGCTTCCTCTACCATGTAGCGTAGAGCACACGAAGTCTTTCCTGTTCCCGGAGGACCTACCAGCAAAAAGTAGTCATCAGTCTGCTTCTCTTTCAGAATCAGTTCGTTGAAGCCATCGTACGAGCCATTCAGACTACGCTCCGGATGCTGTTGAGGCGTACGCAGTCCCAGCAGCAACTCCTTGCGGTCGGCACGGGCAGACAGGAAAGCATAGAGTCCACGTATCGCATTCACCGACGAAGCATCCGAGGAATCATGTTCTATGGCAAAGACTTCATCCTCCTTACCTATAATATCTTTATTCTGCTGACCGTTGCGTAAAAGCACAGTCAGTTGCCGAGGCTGAATGTCTACAATATTTCCTTTCATCAGAATCTGCCGGCGTACATCCGGCTCTCCCCGATAGGCATAGAAGATAATGATATCGCCCGTCCGGAAATTAGGCAGGAAATCCTCTCCCTGTTCGGGAATGTTCAAGTCGATGATGTCGTAACCTTTTCCCGGAGCGCTTTGGCGTTTTTCGGTAATGGTCAGCCCGAGCAGGATATTTCCCGACTCTATCTTTTCGGCAAGAGGTGTATGCCAGAGTCCGGCAAAACCGTTGGACGGATCGTTTCTTCCGCCTGTCTTACTTAAAATCTGCTCCTTCGAAACGAACGTAAAGAAACGCTGAAAATAAGCCCGCTCCAATGGGGTGCAACGTTTCAGCGTATTGATGGTTTCCTGCAACTGCGGCTCCTGATAGTCGTTCCACAATTTGCTGTGTACTTGCAGTTCGTTCAGCAAGTCGGTATTCAGCTCTTCCGTAACGGGAGCGATGGCTCCTTCGCCGAAAGCAATCTCATGTGCTACAATCTGGTTGCGCAGACGGATACTTTCACGGAACAAGGTTTCGGCAAAGTGCTCGATCATCAGACCGTCGGTATATTTGGAATAAAGCAAGAACGTCTGCAAATCCTCCGTCTTACGTCCGAAGTTATACATCAGTACCCCCTGATAAAGCATCATCTGGATGAAATGATCCTCCTTGTGACGGCGGTTGTATTCATCCCTCTTTCCAGATTTCTGTTCCACAAGCACCTTGAAATCCTTTTGAAGCATATCCACACGTCCCTGCAAACCAAGTTGTTCGCAGATGAAAGAAGCCTCGAGCAAGGTATTGTGCTTGTCGAAAGCCTGAATGTTATGCGGTAAGATATCGTGCACAAACGACCGGATATTCATCATCTGCGCCTGCGCCTGTTCGTGAAAGTTGGCAGGGATGGGGCAGGTACAGAACTCCAGTGCCGATGAAGCGAAGAACTTCTTGATCGTATCTTTATAAGTTACAGGTTTGTCGTCCCGCTCGTTGATGTAATCATCGAGGAACTGGCTTGCCAGGTTACCCATCAGGATCGGAGCCGTATTAGCCTTAGGCTTTACCTTATTCATGAAGAAGTTCAGCGGATGATGCCCGTATTCGCGGAAGCAGGCAGCCAGCGAACTGATGTCTATCAGATAATCAGGATGAATCACTATCAGGTTCGGGATGTAATGATTCTCCTCGTCTACACGTACGTCCAGCAGATTCAACTGAAGATTTTCTGTCAGCAATTCTTTCAGGTACAGCAAGTCGCCGTTATAGCCACCTTTGGCATAGTCGATGATGATGAAAGGATCTTCGTCACTATCGGTTGCGGCAAATATTTTTGTATCGTCCCAACTGCTGACTGCGGCGCGGACATACGGAATGCGTGAATGCCGTGTACCGTGGTAGGGGCGGTTGGAATGAGGAATTTCCGGTATCAGCGAAGCCGGAATGTCTTCATCGAAAGCCAGCGATACAAAGCGGACAATCGCCCGCAGGTCGTATAAATACTCTTCCATCACCGGATGAAAGTCGTCGCGCATGGCTGCATTGCAATTGCGGCGCATGGTCTGTATGGCATACTTGTCGGAAGGAGTCATCCGTTTTTCCTTGCAAATATAGTCCAGACGCGAAAACAAGTTGGCAAACGAAAACGTAACTCCTGTCGTCAGTTCGTAACAGGCTTGTTCCAAAACCTTGTAAAGCAGAATATATTTGGCACGGATATTTTCAAGAGCTGCGGCGGGTTGCCGGTGTATTTGTTCAATACGGTAATATAAATCGAAAGACTGTAACTCTATATGGTTGGTCGAATTTACGGGCATGTCGGGATTAAAAACTTATCAAAAACTTAGATAACGATTCAAATATACAACTATTTTCTGAAACCGTATCATCTTTTTACGGTCGTTTCGCTTTCAGAGAAGAGGGTTTTTGCTGGGATGGGAATAGTAAATTCTGTGCCGTATTTAGACATCGAGGACTTGATGTTTGATACGAAAGGAGGGAGTTAGGATAGTAAATTCCGTGCCGTATTTAGCTTGCAGCGGGTTCTATTTGAGCGAGATTCGCGTCAGAATACAAGCAAGTCGCAGGTTTTGATTGATGTTGTATATTTTCTTTGTTATCTTTGTCGGTATGAAAAACGAGATTGTCTTATGAAACATGTTGTGGAGTGTATGCGAGCCTTGTGCCCGATATCTGATGAAACGGTAGAGAAGTTGGAAAGTCTTGTCGTAAAATGTAACTATCCCAAAAGGTATCAGCTGATAAAAGAAAATATGTTTTGCAAGTATGCCTATTTCATTGAAAAGGGGATGACACGTTCGTTCTGGCTGGTGGACGGGGAAGAGATTACGACCTCCTTTTCCTGCGAAGGTGGAATTGTCTTCAGCATGGATGAATTGTATTATAATAAGAAGAGCGAAGAGTTTGTCGAAACACTGGAAGACGTAGAAGTTTACAGAATACAGCTGACCGATTTGAGGCATTTGTTTGAAACCAATCTGGAGTTCTGCAACTGGGGAAGAATCATTCATCAGAATGAATACCGGCGGTTGCACCGGAGTCATAAGGAGCGGCTGACACTTCCCGCCAAAGAACGGTATGAAGAGTTTCAGAAACAGTTTCCCTACGTTTGCCAGCGGACGAACTTGGGATATATTGCTTCTTATTTGGGAATTACCTTGTCGACGCTGAGCCGGTTGCGGTCGAATGAGAACGATAGAGGGCTGTAGCAGCCGATTTTGATGTAGGACAACTTTTTATTGGCTGATAGGTGTTAACTTTGTTTGGTGATTAACCGAAACGAATTTTTGTCTAATTAAAAATAGTAATCATGCAACAATTGAAAGCATCTGCAGCCTTTTCTGATACAAAGCCTCATTATGACCTGCTTGACGGCTTACGTGGAGTAGCTGCTATCTTGGTCTTATGGTATCATGTTTTTGAAGGATATGCTTTTGCGGCAAATGCCCCAATCATCGAAACTCCTAATCATGCATATTTGGCCGTGGACTTCTTTTTTATCTTGTCCGGATTTGTCATCGCTTATGCGTATGACGACCGCTGGGGAAAATCAATGTCTTCCGGCAACTTCTTTAAGCGCCGTTTAATCCGTCTGCATCCCATGGTCGTAATGGGAGCTGTATTGGGAGTAATAACCTTCTTGTTACAGGGCAGCGTGCAGTGGGACGGAACACATGTTGCCACATCAGCAGTGATGATTGCCCTATTGTGTGCCATGTTCTTTATCCCTGCCGTGCCGGGTTGCAGTTACGAAATACGCGGAAATGGCGAAATGTTTCCGCTGAATGGTCCTGCGTGGTCGCTTTTCTTCGAGTATATAGGCAATATCTTGTACGCATTGTTTATTCATCGTTTCAGCAACAAAGCATTGGCTGTGTGGACGGCTGTCATGGGAATAGGCTTAGCCTTCTTTACACTGACCGATTATTCGGGCTACGGTTCGCTCGGAGTAGGATGGACACTCGACTCTGTCAATTTCATCGGAGGCTTGCTGCGCATGCTTTTCCCGTTCAGTCTTGGTATGCTGGTGTGCCGTTATTTTAAACCCGTGAAGGTTCGTGGCGCATTCTGGATTTGTTCACTGGTATTGATAGGCTTGTTTTACGTACCGTTTATTCCGGGCTTGGAACCCATCTGTTACAACGGCGTGTTTGAAATGGTGTGCATTATGATTGTTTTCCCGGTTTTGGTATGGCTAGGCGCTTCCGGTTCTACCACCGATACGGTTTCCTCTTCCGTATGTAAATTCTTGGGCGATATATCTTTCCCCGTTTATATCATTCACTATCCTTTCTATTACCTGTTTTACGCGTGGCTGATAAAGAATCAGTATTTCACTTTCGGAGAAACATGGGGAGTTGCAACCTTGTTGATGGCCGGTAATATCGTTTTAGCCTACCTGTGTCTGAAGTTATACGATGAACCGGTGCGTAAATACCTTGCAAAACGTTTCATGCATAAAAGACAGCAGGCAGGCCGTCAGCGTTGACTTTATTTGTTGATTTAGAGGACTATCTGATTCGTTTCATCCGCAGTCGGAGGCTGTTGGTTACTACCGAAACCGAGCTGAAGGCCATGGCTGCACCGGCAATCATCGGGTTCAGCAAGAATCCCGTGAAGGGATAAAGTATGCCGGCTGCGATGGGAATACCTATCAAATTATAGATAAACGCCCAGAATAAGTTCTCGCGAATGGTACGTACGGTGAGCACCGAAAGCCGGATAGCTTCACTTATTTTAGTCAGGTCGGACGATATAATAGTCATCTTTGCCACATCCATGGCGATGTCGCTTCCTTGTCCCATGGCGATACTCAGGTCTGCTTGGGCAAGGGCGGCGCTGTCGTTGATGCCGTCGCCAACCATGGCTACATGCTTTCCTTCAGCTTGAAGCTGTTTGATATACTCCGATTTTTGCTGAGGCAATACTTCCGCGCGGAATTCGGAGATACCAGCCTCCGCAGCAATCCGACGGGCAGTCTGCTCATTGTCACCCGTCAGCATGACAACCGAAATACCTCTTTGCTGTAACTCGGCGATGGCCTTTTTCGATGTTTCCTTTATCCGGTCGGCAATGGCGCAAGTTGCCAGTGCCTGCTGTTCGTCGGCAAACCAGATGACGGTCTTGGCTTCCTGTGCGAAAGCTTCAGCCTTTTCTGAAAGGACAGGAGAGATAGTAATACCCCTTTCGGCAAGCATCCGGCGGTTTCCTGCATAATACGTTTTGCCGTTCCAGCTTGCTTTCACACCTTTCCCCGTAATACTTTCGAAACCGCTTAGCAGACAATCCCCTCCGTTATCAGCATTTGCCTGAGATAATGCCTGCACTACGGCTGTAGCCAGCGGATGTTCGGAATGCTTTTCCAGTCCCAGAAAGATACGCTGTATATCAGCATTCTCAGTTTCCCAGACAATGTCTGTCACCACAGGTTTCCCTTCCGTTATGGTTCCCGTCTTGTCGAGTACAATCGTGTCTATCTTTTTGGCCATTTCCAGACTTTCGGCATCCTTGATCAGTATACCGTTTTCGGCCCCTTTGCCGATACCCACCATAATAGCCGTAGGGGTAGCTAGTCCCAAAGCGCACGGACAGGCAATAATCAGTACGGTAACGGCTGCCAGCAGTCCGTGCGTAAAGCCGTTCTCCGCCAGCACGATCCATGCAATGAAAGTAAGCACGGCAATTGTCATGATAGCAGGGACGAATACAGCTGCAATTTTGTCGACCAGTTGCTGTACGGGCGCTTTGCTTCCCTGAGCTTCCTGTACCAGATGAATAATGTGAGAAAGCATCGTATCAGCTCCCACCTTTTCAGCCCGAAACCGGAAACTTCCTTTCTGGTTGATGGTTCCTGCATATACTTTTGCTCCTGCCGACTTACAGACAGGAATTGGCTCGCCGCTCAGCATACTTTCGTCGATGAAAGAACTGCCTTCCGTTACGGTTCCGTCTACAGCGATACGTTCTCCCGGTTTCACGACAATCATGTTGCCTGGAACAATCTGTTCAATACTTACTTCCCGTTCGCCGGTTCCGTCATCGATGATAACTGTACGGGGCTGTAGTCCCATCAGTTTCCTGATAGCAGCCGATGTATTGCCTTTTGCACGTTCTTCCAGTGTGCGTCCCAGCAGGATAAAGGCGATAATCACGCTGGCCGCTTCAAAATACACATGCGGAGTCACTCCCCTTGATAGCCAGAAATCGGGAAAAAACAAGTTGAACAAGCTGAACAGATAGGCGATTCCGGTACTGTTTGCCACCAGTGTGTCCATATTGGCAGAACGGTGCTTCAGCAGCTTCCAGGCATTGACATAGAATCCGCTTCCCAGCCAGAACACCACAGGAGTAGATAATATCCACATGATGTAATTGGCATATGGCATATCCATGAAAAACATTCCGATAATAGCGACAGGAAGCGATAGGATAATAGCCCATATCGTCCGGAACTTCAATTGCCTGTAATGGGCGGCATGTGTGTCTTCAGCCTCTTTTTCAGCTTCTTTAGCCGTATCAATCAGCAAGTCGAATCCTGCGTTTTGTACAGCCTGCTTCATCATTTCGGGCGAGCAGAGCGACGGATCATATTCTACGGTAGCGATAGCTGTTGCCAGATTGACATTGGCCGAGCACACCCCTTCCTGCCGGCTCAATGTTTTGTTAACACGTGCAGCGCAGGCGGCACAACTCATGCCCAGTACGGGGAAAGTCTGTTTTTTTATTTGTTGGTCTGTCATTGTTCTTTTCTTTTTGATTCTGGCGCAAAGATACACCGGCAGACCATTGTGTATGTTATAAAATTATGGATATGATTTATACGATTTCATCCAGTCCTTTGCGTAATTGGATCTTTTGTTTTTTGAATTCGCTAGGAGTAGTGCCGGTCACTTCTTTAAACTGCCGGCTAAGATGAGCCGTACTCGAATAATTTAGCAGGAAAGCGATTTCGTTCAGTGAGAGTTCATCATACACAAGTAGTTCCTTTACGCGCTCTATTTTTTGTGAAATGAAGTATTTTTCTATTGTAATGCCATTGGTTCCCGAAAACAGTTTGCTTAAGGAGCTGTAATCGTGATGAAGCCTGTCGGCAAGATAGTCCGACAGAGTTGTTTTAAGTTCACCGTTTTGGCTATGTACCAGCCGGATAATTTCCTGCTTGATTTGCTCTATCAGCCTGTTGCGTTTGTCGTCTATCAGTTCAAATCCCACAGACTGTAACGTTTGCCGGATATGTTCCAGTTCGGCTTTTCCGACAGTTTCCTGTATGATAGCCTTTCCCAGCTCAACATGCAAGGGTGTAAAGCCCAGTTTGGCAAGCAAGTCTTCTACCACCATAATACAGCGGTAGCACACCATGTTTTTAATATAGAGCGTTGTATTGTTCATGCGTCTTAAAATAATTTCTGCAAAATAAAGCTTTTCAATATGAATATATGCCGGTTTGCTGAATTTTCTTTTGTTAAAAGAGCCACAACTATTCTTTTTTTGTTTCTATCTTATATTTTTGTAAAGTTAATAAAAATCAGCATAGAGAAATGAGAAAAATGCTTTGTCCGCAGTGTAAGATTGCTGCCATGTATGTAAAGAATGAAGCAGGCGACCGCCGTCTGGTATACGTTGTTGAGGGAGGAGAGGTTATACCTAAAAATCCGGAAGAGTCGCTCGACGGATTCGATGTGAGCGAAGTATTCTGTCTGGGCTGTTCATGGCACGGGAATCCGAAGAAACTGGTCCGCTATTGAAAAGGGTTTGAGAATAAATTGGTGAGGCTGCTATAGAATACCAGCAGGAAGTGTTCCATAGCAGCCTATGATTCTAGTTGACTTTCATGATAGCCGAGTTGATGCTTCGGTCTACATCGTTCTTGTCGCGCGAAGTCTTCCGTCCGAAATCGAAAGTATAGGCAAGTTTCACGTAACCTGTACGCTGGTAGATGCGGCTGGTTCTTTCTTGCGTGAACTGATATATACCGATAGGAGAATATTCCGTATAGCGGGAATGTTTGGTAAATGGACTATCTGTACCTGCTTCTGCCAGCCAGTTCTTTTTGTTAAACCGAAGCGAGAAACCATACTTCCACGGTGATTTCTTGAGTGCTAACAATTCGCTGTCAAGCCCTCTTTCTGGAGTTTTCATGTAAGCATTCAACGTAAACGAATGGAAATAATAATTCACATCAAGCGTAGCCATAAAGTTATCTTCCGAGATAGGAATCTTTGCAATGTCCAGCTTCTCATATTTGAGCTTCAGGTTTGTACGGAAATTCTTTGACAATTTACAAGATGATATAACTTCAGCTTTCCATTTCTTATAGTCAGTATCTGAACGGTAGCTGTTTACAAGTTTGTTATTTTCAATATAATAATCCCCACAAATATTATTTTTCAGAATCGTATAGTTGAAGTTGAACTGGAGATTAAAGGGTTTCACTTGTGCATCATAAGTGAAGAAAAGCTCTTGTATGATCGGGTTATTCAGATTAGGATTTCCTCGTTTTATTTGTAGAAAATCTATATTTTGATCCATTGTATTAATATAGCTGATATCCGGCTGATAGTTTCCCATGGCGAAACCGCCTACTAACTGGTGCTTGGCATTAATCAGGTAACGAATCCATGAGTTAGTGCGGAATGTCCAATATTTTTGCAAGTCCTGTCCGTGCAACTTATAATTTAGCAGTGATGCACCGGGTGACAATGTAATGGTCAGTTTGTCAAAAAGATATTGTGTATAATTTAAATAAAATAGAGTTTCGCCTTTCCACAGGTGTTGCCAGGATTCATTATCTCCGGTATAGGCGGAAGAAGTAATCTGATGGTCGTGCAGAAAACTTGCGCCAAACGAATTATGTTTTAAGTTGATGCCATATACACCCATTGCTCTGAATGAGTATAAGTCTTCATCTGCTTTAGTAAACAGACGCTGTTCGTCCTCCAAGTAATTCCGCTGATAGGTGTTGTGGTCATAGTTTCCTCTCAGCATGACGTGTATACGTTGGTTCTTTGTGGGATAGAATACTCCGTCCAAACAAAGGGACGGTTTCAGATTCTCTTCACTTACCCGTTCCGATGAACTTACATTTTTATTTTCATAGCCGGTATAATTTAACTGTTCGCTTTGGTCATTATGCGGAGTATCATTATGGGTCAACGACACTAGTGCATACAGATTACGCTTATCCGTCTTGTTATTCACTTTGAATTGGGCATACTGCTGATTGTTGTGGTATAAGCCGCCTTCATTCATATGATTTCGATTGACTTGATAGTCTGGAAAAAACAGCAGCTCATTCTTTTGATTTTGTACTCCGTCATGCTCTGCCATATTGTATCCACCGAAAAAAGTATAGTTAGTATTGCCGTGTGCTATTTTTGCTCCGATGTTATAATCACCTTTGGTATAGCCTATATTCTGTTCTGCATCTAAAGTCACGTAACCGCCCACCTTATACTCTTTTGTAATGTAATTAATAGACGCAATATCACCTGTGTAGATGCCACTCGGGATATCATAGTATTCTACCTTCTCTATGTCTTTGGGGCGCAGGTTCTGTACTTCACGTAAGTCTGCCTGTACACCGTTGATATAAAGTGTTACAGCTCCCCGTGAAGTAGAAACATTCTTGCTGCGAGGATCTACATCCACTCCGGGTATCATCAGGTTATACAAAACATCATATCCCGAATAGGCGTGCTTCAATTGTTGCTTGTCTGGAATAATTAACGTATGGTCTTTCTTTCGGATGAATGTAGTACCTTTTACTACGACTTCTCCGAGTACAACGTTTTCTGTTTCCAGTGTGACAAGAGGAACTTCTAAATTTTTATCAGACATTTTTATCTGGATGAACGCTGGCTTATAGCCGATTGAGCTGAAAGCTACTAAATAGTTGCCTTTCTCTATATTGCTGAAGACATATTTCCCCAATGTATCTGTGGTAACTCCTGAAACAAAAGTTGAATCAGTTTCTAGCAGGCGGACTGTTACATAGGGCAATGGCTTTCCGTTGTTTTCTACTGTCCCGTATAATTTATTCTGCGCTTGCATAGAATTGCCCAATAATGCCAATGACATTATTAATAATCCGGTTTTATTCATAAGAAATGTGTTATGTTGAATAATCGTTTGAAGTTAATAGTGTATCATTTAATTTCGAACGATGAAACAAATTGTTTTAAGATAAAAAATACGTGAGTTCGGGATAAGAAAGTATCTTTAAAAGTTGGTAATCACCGAATTATTTTGTATATTTAAGTCTGACAAACAATTAATTACAAATTAA
>NZ_DBMACV010000011.1:0-61771 GCF_057861905.1 Phocaeicola sp.
TTGTTTCTTTGAAAACAAACCGGATGCATTGCAAGGATACTATATTGAGGACTCAAAACAACTGGCCTTATTCTAAACTTATCCCGAACTCAGGTAAGAATTTGCTTGACGTATTGTCTGTTGCTGCCGATCGCTTTAATGAGATTTGTCGCGATGTGCATTGCCCGAAAGTTGGAGTCGTAGGCGAGATTTTCTTGAAGTTTAATCCTTTTGCCCAAAAGAATGTTATAGGCTGGTTGACGGAGCAGGGGATCGAAGTTGTACCTTCTGTTCTGACCGATTTCTTTATGCAGAATTTTGTAAATAGGAAGGTGAGAGTGGAATCGTGTATACAGAAAAGTGTTATGCCCGATTTTGTCTACAAGTCGGCTTATAAGATTATCGGTAAGCAGATCGGTAAGTTTAATAAAGTGGGCATGAACTTCCGCTATTTCATTCCGTTTAAAGATATTTTCGAGGAAGCTGCCGATGCACGTAAGGTGATATCGCTGAATGCACAGTTTGGCGAAGGATGGCTGCTTCCGGCAGAAATCATGTCGTATGCCCGCCAAGGGATATTCAATGTAATCAGTCTGCAACCTTTTGGCTGTATTGCCAATCATATCGTTTCGAAAGGAGTGGAAAAACGTATAAAATATTTTTTCCCGGAAATGAATATCTTATCTTTGGACTTTGACAGTGGTGTGAGTGACGTAAACATAACCAACCGTCTTCTGTTATTTATAGACCATTTAAAATAAGCAGCCATGTCTGAGGAAGTCAAAGGTTCCAGCCTGGAGGAACGGATAATTGATGCAGCCAAGTCTGTGTTCATGGAAAAGGGATATACCGATGCCTGTATGAGTGAAATAGCGGAAAGGGTAGGAATAAACCGCCCGGGGCTGCATTATTATTTCCGGACGAAGGATAAAATGTTTAATGCTGTCTTTGGTATGATTGTGGCATCAGTCATACCAAAGTTTCAGGATATTATCACAAATCGGGATTTGTCGTTGTCTGTGCGTGTGGAGCAGATTGTGGATGTGTATTATAATCTGTTGCAGGAAAATCCTTATTTGCCTTTGTTCATGTTGAGGGAGATAGACCGCGATGTGGACTTTCTGCTCAAGACATTTTCTGATTTGAAGGTGGAGCATTTCTTTGCTGAGCTGAAGAATTATCTGCTTGAGGAAATGGATAAGGGGAGGTTGCGCAGGGTTCCCCTTCGGATTGTATTTCTGACTTTTTACAGTGCACTGACGTTTCCTTTTGTTTCCCGAAAATTGATGAGAGAAACAATGATGGAGAAAGGTGAAGACTTTCGGACTGTTCTGGATGAATGGAAACCTTATATAATCAGTCAGATGGTAAATCTGTTGAGTGTTGATGGAAATTAGGATTCTCTTTATAAAAACTTGCTGCTTTTATCTTACTTGTGTTTAAGAAAAAGGTTATCTTTGCCGTCGGAACTTTTTTAAAGGTAGCGTATGAATTTTGATCTGATAACTATACTTGGTCCGACGGCTTCCGGGAAAACTCCATTGGCGGCAGCTCTTGCTGCACGGTTGCACACGGAAATTATTAGTGGAGACAGCCGGCAGGTTTATCGGCGTATGGACTTAGGTACGGGAAAAGACCTTGCCGATTATGTGGTGGATGGCTATCGTGTGCCCTATCATCTGATTGATATTGCAGAACCGGGATATAAATATAATGTGTTTGAATTTCAACGCGACTTTTTGAAGGCTTACGAAAATATGCGCTCACGTGGGCTGTTGCCCGTTTTATGTGGAGGTACGGGAATGTATCTGGAGTCGGTCTTAAAGGGGTACCGGTTGTTGCCGGTG
This sequence comes from Phocaeicola sp., assembly GCF_057861905.1. Lineage (NCBI taxonomy): Bacteria > Pseudomonadati > Bacteroidota > Bacteroidia > Bacteroidales > Bacteroidaceae > Phocaeicola > Phocaeicola sp. The sequence goes on from NZ_DBMACV010000011.1 coordinate 1,827, forward strand.
CCGGAAAATCCTGAACTGAGGGAAAAACTGGCAGGCAAATCGCTTGAAGAGCTGACCGAAATCCTGTCTTCTTATAAAAAGTTGCATAATACAACCGATGTGGATACGGCAAAACGGGCTGTTCGGGCTATCGAAATAGAAGAATATTATTTGCATCAGCCTGTTGAGGCACGAGAATTTCCCAAGATTCACAGCTTGATAATCGGTGTGGATATTGACCGTGACTTGCGTCGGGAGAAAATATCCAGACGCCTGAAGCAACGCTTGGATGAGGGCATGGTAGATGAAGTTCGGGCACTGATAGATGGAGGAATTCATCCGGATGACCTTATTTATTATGGTCTGGAATACAAATACCTTACTTTGTATGTTACGGGACAGATGACGTACGACGATATGTTTCACCAGTTGGAAATAGCCATTCATCAGTTTGCCAAGCGGCAGATGACCTGGTTTCGGGGAATGGAGCGTCGTGGGTTTACCATACACTGGATAGATGCAACTCGCCCGATGGAGGAAAAAGTAAATGAAATAATCGGATTACTCAATAAAGATTAAGAACATGGCAGTGGAACCTACTCGTTGGGGAGTGATATATAACCCCAAAGCTGGAAGCCGGAAAGCACAAAAGCGTTGGAAGGAGATTCGGGGCTACATGGAAAGCCGCGGAGTGTTGTTTGATTATGTGCAGTCGGAAGGATTCGGGTCGGTGGAGAGGTTGGCTCGTACACTGGCAAACAATGGTTATCGTACGATTGTGATTGTTGGGGGAGACGGAGCGATAAATGATGCGATAAACGGCATTATGCTTTCGGATGTTCCTGATAAACATGAAATTGCTTTTGGTATCATTCCCAATGGCATAGGAAATGATTTTGCTAAGTACTGGGGGTTGGATTCTGATGATTTTAAGGGTGCTGTAGATGTACTGATTAATCGCAGGCTCAGAAAAGTGGATGTCGGGGTATTCAGTTACTTTGATGGGGAAACTCATCAGACTCGTTATTTTCTGAACGCTGTTTATATCGGTCTGGAAGCACGAATTGTTCTTATTACGAACGAAACACGTCGTTTTTGGGGAATACCGTTGTTCTCCTATCTGGCTTCTTTGTTTTTGGTCGCTTTCGAACGCAAACTGCATCGGATGCATCTTAAAGTGAACGACGAACATATACGGGGTCGCCTGATGGCGGTTGCAATTGGTAGTGGACGTGGTTATGGTCTTACGCCGAGTGCGGTTCCTTACAATGGATGGCTGGATGTTTCTCTCGTTTACCGTCCGGAACTCCGGCAGTTGATCTCCGGGTTGTGGATGATGCAGCAGGGGCGTTTGCTTAATCATAAGATTGTAAAGCCGTATCGTACTCGTAAGGTGAAGATACTGCGTGCGCAGAATGCTGAAATCAGCCTCGACGGACGTATCTGGTTCGACCGTCATTTCCCGATAGAAATAACCATTGCTCCCGAAGCATTGACATTAATAATTCCGAATTGATAAATTTTATGATACAGACTATTTCAGATTTAAAAAACAGTGATAATTTCTTTTTGCTGGCAGGACCTTGTGTGATTGAAGGAGAAGACATGGCCTTGCGCATTGCAGAACGCGTGGTAAAGATTACTGATAAGTTGGGTATACCTTATATATTTAAGGGATCGTACCGAAAAGCAAACCGGTCGCGTATTGATTCGTTTACGGGAATCGGCGATGAAAAGGCGTTGAAGGTGTTGGCGAAGGTACGCGAAACGTTTGGAGTTCCGGTTGTAACGGATATACATGCTGCTGCTGAAGCCGCAATGGCTGCCGAATATGTAGATGTTCTTCAGATTCCGGCTTTTTTATGCCGGCAGACGGATTTGCTTGTTGCTGCAGCAAAGACTGGGAAAATAGTAAATATTAAGAAAGGACAATTCCTTTCTCCGGGCGCAATGTGTTTTGCCGCTGATAAAGTGGTGGAGGCTGGAAACAGTCAGGTTATGCTGACAGAACGTGGAACAACGTTTGGTTATCAGGATCTGGTGGTCGATTTTCGTGGAATACCGGAAATGCAGACATTCGGACATCCGGTAGTGCTGGATGTTACTCATTCGCTCCAGCAGCCTAATCAGACTTCGGGTGTGACAGGAGGTATGCCTCAACTGATAGAAACAATAGCTAAAGCTGGTGTAGCTGTAGGCGTAGACGGATTGTTTATGGAAACACACGAAGATCCTTCTGTAGCAAAAAGTGACGGCGCAAATATGCTGAAACTCGATTTGCTGGAGGATTTATTGGTGAAACTGGTACGTATCCGTCAGGCTTGCCGCTAAATATTGGATTTATATCGGAAGTTATGTTGCATGTATTCCGATAAAAAAATATATCTTTGCACAACCAAAATAGAGTTCAAAAAGTAAAAAAGATATGCTTACTATTAAACAAATTACAGAAGATACCGACAAGGTAATTCGCGGATTGGAGAAAAAGCATTTTGCTAATGCTAAAGAAGCTATTGCACAAGTGCTTGAGTTGAATGATAAAAGACGTAATGCGCAAAATCAATTAGATAGAAATCTTGCTGAAATAAATTCTATTTCGAAGAACATCGGTTCGTTGATGAAAGAAGGCAAGAAGGATGAAGCTGAAGCGGCTAAGGCTCGTGTGGCTGAAATCAAGGAGGTAAGCAAGGATTTGCAGGCAGAAATGGATAAGGCTGCTGAAGACATGCAGAATTTGCTTTATACCATTCCTAACGTTCCTTACGATGAAGTTCCTGAAGGATTTGGAGCTGAAGATAATGAAGTCGTAAAGATGGGCGGTATGGAAACGGAACTTCCGAAAGATGCACTGCCTCACTGGGAGCTGGCTAAGAAATATAACTTGATTGACTTCGACCTGGGTGTTAAGATTACAGGTGCAGGTTTCCCGGTTTATAAAGGTCAGGGTGCTCGCTTGCAGCGTGCGCTGATTAATTTCTTCCTTGATGAAGCTCGTGCTGCCGGTTATGAAGAAATTATGCCTCCTACAGTTGTAAATGCAGCTTCTGGTTATGGTACAGGACAGTTACCTGACAAGGAAGGTCAGATGTATCATTGCAATTTGGATGATTTGTATTTGATTCCGACAGCTGAAGTCCCTGTTACAAATATTTATCGTGATGTAATCTTGGATGAAAAGCAGTTGCCTATCAAAAACTGCGCTTACACTCAGTGCTTCCGTCGTGAGGCTGGCTCTTATGGTAAGGATGTACGCGGTTTGAACCGCCTGCATGAGTTCTCTAAAGTCGAATTGGTTCGTATTGATAAACCTGAACATTCAAAACAATCTCATCAGGAAATGTTGGATCATGTGGAAGGTTTGTTAAAGAAATTGGAGTTGCCTTATCGTATTCTTCGTTTGTGTGGAGGTGATATGAGCTTTACTGCTGCTTTGTGTTTCGATTTTGAAGTTTATTCAGAAGCTCAGAAACGTTGGCTGGAAGTTAGTTCTGTTTCTAACTTTGATACGTATCAGGCAAATCGTTTGAAATGTCGTTATCGTAATGCTGATAAGAAAACTGAACTTTGCCATACATTGAATGGTTCAGCTCTGGCTTTGCCTCGTATTGTTGCAGCATTGTTGGAGAATAACCAGACACCAGAAGGTATTCGAATCCCGAAGGCTTTGGTTCCATATTGTGGCTTTGATATGATTAAATAATTCTTGATAGATTTTTATATGCAGAGGGGCTGTCTGGCGGTAAAACCAGATGGCCCCTCTGTTTTTTTATTATTAAAAAGACATTATTGAAGCAGCTTTGTCGTCAATTAGTTGCAAATGGAATTTTTTTTGTCGGAAAATGGAAAAAATACCCATTTATTTTTCTCTTTATTTTATTTAATTACTATTTTTGAGGAAGCAATAAAATAACATTTTTTATAGAATTATTAATTATAACCTTAATATAACAGCTATGAGTTATTTACGATTCGACAAAACGCTAATGACGAATTTGGAAGAATCTCTTACGCGTGAGATTTTACGTACAAATCGTTCGGGTGCGTACCACTGTTCTACAATTGTAGATTGTAATACTCGCAAATATCATGGTTTGTTAGTCATCCCTGTACCAGAACTGGATGATGAAAACCATGTTTTACTTTCCTCTTTGGATGAAACGGTAGTACAGCACGGAGCTGAATTCAATTTGGGGCTCCATAAATATCATGGGGATAACTTTAGTCCGCGTGGACATAAGTATATCCGTGAGTTTGAATGTGAAAAAGTCCCTACTACAATCTATAGAGTAGGAGGAGTAGTTCTGAAAAAAGAAAAACTATTTGTTCATCATGAAAATCGAATATTGATTCGCTATACTTTGCTGGAGGCTCATTCTACTACGATTCTTCGTTTACGTCCGTACTTGGCTTTCCGCAGTGTCCGTCAGTATACACATGAAAACTCACAGGCAAGTCGCCATTATGACGAAGTAAAGAATGGCTTAAAAACTTGTATGTATCCTGGGTATCCTGACTTGTATATGCAAATGAGTAAGGAAAATGATTTTCATTTCCAGCCTGACTGGTATAGAGGCATAGAATATACGAAGGAGCAAGAACGTGGATATGACTTTAATGAGGACTTGTATGTTCCGGGATATTTCGAAATGGAAATAACAAAAGATGAGCCTATTGTCTTTTCTGGCGGTATTTCTGAAATAGAACCTGAAAAGTTGAATGAGTTGTTTGCTCTGGAAGCCGACAGACGTACTCCTCGTGATAGCTTTAAAAACTGCCTTATCAATGCAGCTCATCAGTTCCTCAACAAACAAGGCGAGGAGTCTTATATTTTGGCGGGTTATCCTTGGTTTAAATGTCGTGCACGTGATATGTTCATTTCATTGCCGGGACTGACTCTTGCTATTAATGAACTTGATAAGTTTGATACGGTGATGCGTACTGCCATAAAGGCTATTTATGCTTTTATGAATGACGAAGATACAACTTTGAAGGTATATGAGATGGAACAGCCGGATGTGCTTTTATGGGCTGTATGGACTATCCAGCAGTTTGGCAAGACTGTTTCTCGTAAGGATGCTTATCAGAAATATGGTACGCTTTTGAAGGATATAATGACTTATCTTGCCGATGGAAAGCATCCTAATTTGACTGTCTGTGATAATGGACTGGTTTATTCTCATGGAACAGAAAAGGCGGTAACATGGATGAATGCGACTGTTAATGGACGGCCGGTAACACCACGTTCAGGATATATTGTCGAATTTAATACACTTTGGTATAATGCATTGATGTATGTTTCAGAACTGGTCGCAGAAAATGAAGGACCTTCTGATTTTACATCTCGTCTGGCAGAATTAGCAGGAAGAGCGGGGCAGTCTTTTGTCAGCACTTTCTTGAATGAATATGGTTATTTGCTGGATTATGTAGATGGTGATATGCTGGACTGGAGTGTTCGTCCTAATATGATTTTTGCGGCAGCTTTCGATTATTCTCCATTAGATGCAAAACAGAAAAAAGGTGTTGTGGATATCGTTACAAAGGAATTGCTTACACCTAAAGGCTTGCGCTCTTTGAGTCCTAAGAGTGGTGGATACAATCCTAATTACGTGGGTCCGCAGTTGCAGCGCGATTATGCATATCATCAAGGTACTGCGTGGCCATGGCTGGAAGGATTTTATCTGGAGGCTTATTTGCGCTTGTATAAACGTAGCGCGATTTCGTTTGTCGAGCGGCAAATGATTGGCTATGAAGATGAAATGAGCTTGCATTGTCTTGGAACTATCCCTGAACTGTTTGATGGAAATCCACCTTTCAAGGGAAGAGGGGCAATATCATTTGCAATGAATGTTGCGCAAATTTTGAGAACTTTAAATCTATTGGAAAAATATGATAATCAGTAAAAAGGAGGAAAGAATATGAAAGTTTTAATGTTTGGTTGGGAATTTCCTCCTCATATTTTAGGAGGTTTAGGTACTGCCAGTTACGGTTTGACTAAAGGTATGTCACAACAGCCGGATATGGATATCACTTTCTGTATTCCGAGACCGTGGGGAGATGAAGACCAAAGTTTCCTGAAAATTATTGGAATGAACAGTGTTCCTATTGTGTGGCGTGATGTACAGTGGGATTATGTGAATAGTCGTGTTGGAAGTTATATGGATCCGCAACTGTATTATGACTTGCGTGAACATATTTATGCTGACTTCAATTATATGCATACAAACGATTTGGGTTGTATGGAGTTTTCCGGACGTTATCCGGATAATTTGCACGAAGAAATTAATAACTATTCGATTGTAGCAGGAGTCGTTGCTCGCCAGCAAAAGTTTGATATTATCCATTCTCATGACTGGCTTACTTATCCGGCTGGCATTCATGCAAAGCAAATCTCAGGAAAACCATTAGTCATCCATGTTCATGCAACTGATTTTGACCGTAGTCGTGGTAATGTAAATCCTACTGTATATTCTATTGAAAAGAATGGTATGGACCATGCCGACTGTATTATGTGTGTAAGTGAACTGACTCGTCAGACAGTTATCCATAAATATTATCAGGATCCGCGAAAGGTGTTTACTGTACACAATGCAGTATCTCCATTATCAAAAGAAATTCAAGATATCGTTCCACATAAAAATCCTAAAGAAAAAATTGTTACTTTCCTGGGCCGTATTACGATGCAGAAGGGACCGGAATATTTTGTGGAAGCAGCCGCTATGGTATTAAAGCGTGCACGTAATGTACGCTTTGTAATGGCCGGAAGTGGTGATATGATGAATGCAATGATTCGCTTAGTGGCAGAACGTGGTATTGCCGATCGTTTCCATTTCCCCGGATTTATGAAAGGTAAGCAAGTATATGAAGTCTTAAAGGCAAGTGATGTATATATAATGCCTTCTGTTTCCGAACCATTTGGTATATCTCCGTTGGAAGCAATGCAATGTAGTGTGCCAACTATTATTTCCAAACAATCGGGATGCGCAGAAATCTTGGATAAATGTATAAAAACTGATTATTGGGATATTCATGCGATGGCCGACGCCATTCATTCTATTTGTACTAATCAGTCGCTTTATGAATACTTGCGCGATGAAGGAAAGAAAGAGGTTGATGGTATCGTGTGGGAAAAAGTTGGTTTGAAGGTACGCGCTCTCTACGAGCAGGTTTTAAAAAATTATGGTAAATAATAAATGCTAAGTTAGTTATGAAAACAATCTGTCTTTACTTTGAAATACACCAGATTATACATTTGAAACGTTATCGTTTCTTCGAAATTGGAACCGATCACTATTATTATGATGATTATGCCAACGAACAAGGCATTAACGAAGTGGCAGAGCGTTCCTATATTCCTGCTCTGAAGACTTTGATTGAAATGGCAAAGAACAATGAAGGAATGTTTAAGGTTGCTCTTTCTATTTCGGGAGTTGCATTGGAACAGTTGGAGATACATGCTCCGGCAGTCATCGAGTTATTGCATGAGTTAAATGCAACTGGTTGTTGTGAATTTATTTGTGAACCTTATTCTCATGGTCTTTCTTCTTTGGCAAATGAAGATTGTTTCCGTGAAGAAGTTGAGCATATGCGCCGTAAGGTTAAGGATTATTTTGGACAAGAACCGAAGGTATTCCGTAACTCCAGCTTGATTTATGACAATGAAATTGGTGGCATTGTAGCCAGCATGGGATTTAAGGGCGTACTGGTGGAAGGAGCTAAGCATGTATTAGGTTGGAAGAGTCCTCACTATTTGTATCATTGTGCTGAAAATCCGAACCTGAAGCTTTTGATGCGTGACTTTAAATTGTCTGATGATATAAGTCTCCGTTTCTCTAATAGTGAATGGAGTGAGTATCCTTTGTTTGCAGATAAGTATATTGATTGGATTGCTTCTCTTCCTGAGAACGAGCAGGTTATTAATATCTTTATGGAATTGTCTGCATTGGGTATAGCACAACCGTTATCATCTAATATATTGGAATTCTTGAAAGCTCTTCCGACATGTGCAAAACAAAGAGGAATCACCTTCTCTACTCCGACAGAAATTGTAACCAAACTGAAATCAGTTGATATGGTAGATGTACCTTATCCAATGTCGTGGGCAGACGAAGAAAGAGATATTAGCCCATGGCTGGGTAATGTGATGCAGCGTGAAGCATTCAATAAATTGTATAGTGTAGCCGAACGTGTTTATCTGTGTGATGACCGTCGTATCAAGCAGGATTGGTATTATTTGCAGGCAAGCAACAATTTCCGTTTCATGACTACAAAGGATACAGGCGTTGGCTTAAATAGAGATATTTATGATTCTCCATACGATGCATTCACCAATTACATGAATATTTTGGGTGACTTCCTGGGTCGTGTTAATTCTCTCTACCCAGTAGATATGGATAATGAAGAATTGAGCTCTTTGCTTACTACGATTAAAAATCAGGGTGAAGAATTAGTTCAGTTAACCAATGAAGTCAATAAATTGCAGGCTGAGTTGAAGAAAGCTGAAGCTGCTGCGAAGAAAGCGACAACTAAAAAGGCTGATTCTGCAGAAAAGAAGACAACTGCAAAGAAAACAACCAAGAAAGAAGCTAATTGATAAATAACTCAATGCCTTTATCTGGTAAGGCAAGTAGCTGCATATTAAAAGCCTTCCTGATTATTCTTTTCGAAAATGGGAAGGCTTCTTTCTTTTGTAGCACTTATCTGTCTGTCATCTTGTAATTATTGCTACGTATTGTTTACATATCTATCTGATTCAGAAAAGCAGGAACAAAGAATATTGTTCGGCTCGAAAATATCAGAATAAAATCGGAAAATAAAAGTGATATTCGATATAAGCAGATATTAACAGCAACTTCTTTCTTTGCAAACAGAATCTATCGTTTCACATTCGATGGTTACATGCTGGATACCTTGTTGATGTAATTTCTTCTTCAGCTCCCATTTAATGTCTTCCATTTGTGATAAATCTTTAATTACAATGTGGACAGTAGCTGCATTTTCGGTTGTGCTGACAGCCCATATATGTAAGTGATGCCAATCTTCTATGCCCGGTGAGTGGGCTATGATTTGTTCGATAGTTCGTATATCAATATTTTCGGGTACAGCATCAAGAGAGAGAAATAAACTTTCTTTCAGTAATTTCCATGTTGAGCATAAAATAATAGCCGCAATGATTAAGCTGACTAATGTATCAATGACTGTATAGCCCGTGTATATAATAACAATACCGGATATAACAACCCCTACAGAAACCAGTGTGTCCATTGCCATATGCAGAAATGCTCCCCTTACATTTAAATCATGCTTTTGATTTTTCATCAGTAGCCAGGCTGTTATGCCATTTACCAATATTCCTATACCGGCTGTCCACGATATGGCTTTTCCAGAAGTTGCTTCCGGATATTTTAGTTTGTATATACTTTCGATAACGATAGCTCCAACGGCAATCAGTAAGATAATGGCATTTACAAGCGAGACCAGTACTGTACTTTTCTTATATCCGTAAGTAAAGTGACGATTACCTCGATGCAATGACATCCGAAAGGCAAAAAGAGACAGCAGCAGGCTGAACACGTCACTCAGGTTATGTCCGGCATCCGAAAGCAATCCCAGTGAGTTATAAATGAATCCTGCGCCAGCTTCTATGAGAACAAAAATCAGATTGATAACGATGCACAAGATAAATATTGTGTTGAGCGAAGTTACTTCATGATGATGCTCATGTGAATGATGATAACGTTCCATTTTTTTGTTGTTTATTTTCACGGCAAAAATACAGAGCTTATGTTATAAATTCAATATTTAGTCCTCTCATTTTATCCCTAAAGGCTTCATTTGCAACTGAATTGCATTGAAAAGTAGATTAATGTATTAAATAATGTAAAAAAGAAAGACAAAGATGTATGTTATTGAGTTATTTGTATTTACTTTGAGATTGTTTAAAATAAAAATACAGAAGATTATGAACGAATTGATTGCAAAGATTAAGGAATTGAATGCAGCCTTGGTTGCTGATGCTGAATTGCAGGTTGCTAAAGGTAATAAAGCAGCAGGAACTCGTGCTCGTAAAGTTTCATTGGAACTGGAAAAAGTATTGAAAGAATTTAGAAGAGTTTCTTTGGAAGAATCAAAGAAATAAAGTGTTTTCACTTTATCTGCAAGAGGTTATATCATTTCGCCAGAACGTTATGGTATAACCTCTTTTGTTTTTTTATCATCTGGTTTACCGTTTCTTCGCAATGAACTTTGTACATTTGTAACAAATCGTGTGTTTCTGTATGAGAGTGGCAATATATACATTGATTATGGCTTTCATGGCTATGGGCTGGATATCGTGCGGAGAGCATAAGAAGCAAGACACAGTTGCTTATGCAGAGGCCGATTCCTTGAATCAGGTAGCCTATGATATGCGTTATAAAGACTTGTCTGTTGCTGTGAAGGCAGCGTCCCGTGCTCTTCTGCTGTCTGAAGGAAACGCAGATTTACATGCAGAAGCGCTGAATAACATGGGCTTTTGTGCATTCATGCGCATGAATTTCGAGAAGTCTTCTTCGTTGTTCCGTCAAGCATTAGAGGAGGGGAGTAATGAAATAGAACATCTTATATCGGATATTGGCATGATGAAAATATGCCAGCGCACGTCGATGAACAAGGAGTTTTATGATTACCGTAACAGCGCGTTACGCCGTTTGAAACGTATCCGTGAAGACGAGTCACTCATAGCGGATGCTCACGAAAAAATGCGGCTGAATTATGCTGTTTCTGAATTCCATATTGTTTCGGGCATTTATTTTTATTATTTGGAACAGCACAAGGCATCGTTGCAATCCATCAATTCCATCACTCCCGAAGTATTGCAGAACGACACTGCCCAGTCACTCTATTACGAATACATGAGAGGGTCGGGAGGCATGTATGAAGCTCCTACACGTGAACAAGTCATTACAGGAGAATTTGGCTGTCTGACGAACTGCTTGCTGCAAAGTCGTAAGGGAGGATACATTTATTTTGAAGCCAATGCATTGCAGGCAATGGCCGAGCTGCTGAACTTTCGGCGTAATCGGGAGATTCTGGAAAAACATCGTTCGGGTATACTCAGGTTAGTCAATGAAAAAAATTTGCCGGTAGACAGTTTGCCTTTATATTATGCAAGGCAGGCATTGGACTTGTTTAAGCAATACGGCGACGGATATCAGATTTCGGGAACTTACCGTACCATTGCTACATATTATAATTATTCAGGACAACCGGAGAAAGCACTTGAAAATCTGAAGGCTGCACTTCAGTATGTAAACTGGCATCACGAAAAGTACTATCATTGTACCGATACAACCGACCGCCTGCAGATTTATGCTCCTGGTGCGACACATTCTACCGAGTTGAAATGGATTGCCGACGAAGGAATCAAGACAATACCGGAATGGATTCTGCGTCTGCGTGAACAGTTAAGTCGGACCTATGCAGCAATGGGCTGTAAGGCAGAGTCGGATTATAACCGGAATGTTTATTTGGATTTGCTCGACTATACCCGGCAAGACAAGGCTTTGGAGAGTCGCTATGCCGCTTTGGAAAAAGAATCGAGGCAGCTCAATGTCCTGTTATCGTTGGTCGTTTTAGGCATTTTTGTATTGATTATTCTCTTTATCGTTCTGAACTGTCGCTGGAGAAAACGCAATAAGCAATACATAGCCGTATTAAAAGAGGTATTCGATTTGTGTCGTAAGATAACCTCGTCCGTTCCGGTTTGTGTAACCGAGGCAGATGAGATAATAGATGCGCTTTGTCAAACGATTAAAGGAGGATTTTATCAGATATTCGGTGCTACCGATGTGAAAATTATATTGGAAGGACAATTGCCGGAGGAGCAGGCAGCCGAACAATATGCCGGTTACTACGAATATGATTTGTTCTCTCCCGATCAGAAAAAAACGGTGGGAAAGCTTTTGCTTGCCTTGCCTTGTCCACTTCGGAAGGAAAAATGTACATTGCTGCAACTGATTCTGCCATATTTGGCGTGGACATTGGAAAATGGATTGAATCTGGTTTCACTTGACGACGAACGTCGGAGGCTGGAAAAAGAGCAGTACATCCATGAACAGCATCTGGCCGACAATAAACGGCAGAACATGGTAAAGAAAGCTTGTCTGTCTATTGTGACCGGCATTTTACCTTATATAGACCGAGTAGCCAATGAGGTCCATAAGCTCCAGTCGGCTGTCTATGCGCGTCAGGCGGACGTGAAAAAAGGTAAGTTCGAGTACATCGATGAGCTGATAACCCGTATCAATGAATATAATGAGATACTGGCCTTGTGGATTAAGATGCGTCAGGGAGTACTGAGCCTGAATATCGAAAATTTTGCATTGAAGGAACTTTTTGCCATTATATCAAAGGGAAAACGTTCATTCGAGATGAAGCATCAGGAACTGGTCGTTTTCCCAACCGAAGCTGTTGTCAAGGCAGACAAAGCTCTGACGCTTTTTATGATCAATACGCTGGCAGAAAATGCACGTAAGTATACTCCCGAGCAAGGACGCGTGGAACTTAAGGCCGTAGAAACTGATGATTATGTAGAAATTTCAGTTACCGACAACGGTCCTGGGCTGTCGGAAGAAGATGTCAACCGCATTTTGGGAGAGAAAGTCTACGATTCCGGTTCGATAGGTATGAATACGGCAACCGATGTGGAAGAATTGCGTAAGCAGAAAGGTTCCGGTTTCGGACTGATGAACTGCAAAGGAATCATCGAGAAATACCGTAAGACCAATGCTGTATTCGGTGTCTGTCGCTTTTCGATAGACAGTACGTTGGGAAAAGGTAGTCGTTTTTATTTCCGTTTGCCTAAAGGGGTAAAGAAAGTACTCTCCATATGCTTGTGGCTGATAGCCGGTCTGGCTGGACTGGGCAGTTGTCAGCCTTCGGTACAGCATGCGGCAAAACCGGAAACAGATCAGGTATACGACAGTCTGTTGTCGATTGCAAACGACTACGCCAATCTGGTATACGATTGTAATGTAAACGGTCGGTGTCAGGAGGCTCTGGTATATGCCGACAGTGTCCTGCGATATATGAATATGCACTACCTGAAGTATTCGAAGCGTCGCTATCCGTTATTGAAACTGTATCGCGACGATTACGATGCAGCCGAGCAAACATGGTTGGCTCAGGGATTTGTCACCGATTACTATATCCTGCTCGATGTGCGCAATGAAGCCGCCGTAGCCGGGCTTGCTGTAAAAGATTTCCGTACTTATTATTATAACAATCGCGCCTATGCTACCTTGTACAAGCAAATTAGCAAGGATCGTTCGCTGGAGGAATATTGCGTACGAATGCAGCAGTCGGCCAACAACAAGCTGATAGCTCTTGCCATTTTCATCCTGCTTGTGGGAGGGTGTCTGGCTGGTTATTATATTCTTTACCTGCGTCACCGCTTGCACTATCGTTATAATATGGAGCAAGTTTTCGAAATCAACCAGTCTATTTTTTCGGTAGCACAGCCTCGCGAGGAAGAAGAAGCGAATCTGGCGGAAAATATTCTTGAAAAACTTTCCGGCGAAATGAACGAACTGGTTCCGGTTGCCGACATGGCACTGGCCTTGTACGATGAGGAAACATCCGCCTTGCACTATATCTTTGGCGAAGAAGGCGAAAACGAAGACGTGTGCAACAGAATGCAGCGTTGTTTTGAAAAACGGCAGGTGACATGGACGAGCGAAGCGGCATGGAATTATTTCCCCTTGAATGTAGAAGTAGGTGAGGAACATTATTGTACAGGTGTGCTTGCTATAAAGACAGCCTTGCCATGTGTCCGCGAAGACGACAGGCTGCTGGTAGAACTGGTGGTAAGTTATCTTGCCGTGGTACTGCACAATACGGTTGTTTGTGTCCGGAGAAAGCATTACGATATCGAGCTGGCTCAGGACGATGCACGGCGTACTTCCTACGAAGAGAACATGCTGCACGTGCAGAATATGGTGCTGGATAATTGTCTGTCTACCATTAAACACGAAACGATTTATTATCCTAACCGGATAAAACAGATTGTCGATCGTTTGAATCGGGAAGAAAATATTTCTTTGGAGGAAGAACGGCAGCAACTACAGACCATATCCGAGCTTGTAAGCTATTATAAGGATATATTTACCCTGCTCAGTTCGTGTGCATCGCGTCAGCTCGACGATATTACATTTCGGCGGGCAGAGGTACCGGTTACTTGGATAGTTAGTCAGGCAGAAAAGTACTTGCGTAAGATAACCCGTAAGCTGTCGTATACCCTGCACTTGGAAACCGAAGTAAATGCCGGATTGTCGGTAGCGGGAGATGCCGTGTTGCTTCTCTTTTTATTTGAAAACCTGCTTGACGAGGCTGTGCGTTATCCTCAGTCGGGCACCTTGAAACTTGCTGTTTACGAAGAAAACGGATTTGCCCGTTTCGACTTTACAGATATGCGCCGTAACCCTACGCAGGCAGAATTGAACGATTTGTTCTATCCCGTGCTGTCACACTTCCACGAAGGAGGCGGAACCGGACTTCAAGGAACCGAGTTCCTGGTCTGCAAGCAAATCGTCCGCGAGCATGATGAATTTGCCGGAAGGCGTGGATGCCGCATAAATGCTTGCCCGTATGCGGGCGGAGGATATACAGTATGGTTTACCATACCTTTTAGTACAAGAAAATAAACGAACGATTAAGATATGGAAAAGTTTAAAGTTATCATTGTAGAAGACGTCAAACTGGAATTGAAAGGTACGGAAGAAATTTTCCGTCACGAGATACCCAATGCTGAGGTTATAGGTACTGCTATGACCGAAGCCGAGTTCTGGGCGTTGCTGGAGCAGCATACTCCCGACCTGGTTTTGCTCGATTTGGGATTGGGAGGTTCGACAACAATCGGAGTCGATATCTGTGCACGTCTGCATCGGGAACGGCCGGAACTGAAGGTGCTGATTTTTACAGGCGAAGTTCTGAACGAAAAGTTGTGGGTAGATGCACTGAATGCAGGGGCAGACGGAATCATTCTGAAGACAGGCGAACTGCTGACTGCTACCGATGTGGAGGCTGTAATGGCAGGCAAGAAATTAGTGTTCAACTATCCGATACTGGAAAAGATAGTAGAACGCTTTAAAAAATCGGTAGAAGTGGAGATGTGCCGTCAGGAAGCTATCATCGATTATGACATCGATGAATACGACGAACGTCTGCTTCGTCATCTGGCATTGGGTTATACCAAGGAAATGATAACCAATCTGAAAGCAATGCCTTTTGGAGTAAAGTCGATAGAAAAGCGCCAGAACGAACTGGTGAACCGTTTGTTTCGTCCCGAAGAACGCACGGGTGTAAACGCCTGTCGTCTGGTTACACGGGCTTTCGAATTGAGGATTTTGGATATCGATAACCTTGAACCGGATGATGAATAAGCGTTTTCTTCACCCTGCTACGGTATTTTTCCTGCTCACCCTGGTGGTCGCCCTGCTTTCGTGGGTAGGAAGTATCTATGGCTGGTCGGGCGTACAGAGTCTGATCAGCGCGGAGGGGCTGCGCTGGAAGCTCAGAAATGTAGGCGACGGATTGCTGGAGGCTCCATTTTTCGGCGATATCTTGCTGCTGTCTTTTGGCGTGGGGTTGTGTCTGCACTCCGGCTTTTGGGAAGCCGTCAGAGGCGTACTGTTCCGTGGCAGGAAACTTTCCCGTAAGGAGAAACGTTCTTTATGGCTGAGTCTGAGTGTCGGTATGGTTTATGTACTGGTGGTATTGTTTCTGGCACTGGGACCATGGGGAGTTGTGCGCAGCATTACCGGCGAGTTGAAGAACTCTCCTCTGGCAGAAGGTGTCAGTTACCTGTTGTCATTGGGATTGGGAATTACGGCTATGATATACGGTTATGCTGTCGATTTATATCGCACCGACAGGGATATTATCCGGGGCATGTCGTACAGTGTTGTGCGGTTTTCCGGCTATTGCGTGACACTGTTCTTTGTTGTCCAGTTGTTTACTTCATTACATTATACCGGGCTGGATACTTTCTTTGGAATTTCACTCCAGTGGTATCGGGTTCTTTATGCATTGTGCTGCCTGCTTCCGCTGTTTCTTCGGAAAAGTAAATTCGAATAGCATTCGGAAGAATCTGCTTCAATTTGTTTGCCTTTCGAATTTAATGGGCTATCTTTGCCGCCAATCTAACTATTTATTTTTACACTATTATGAAGAAATTATTATTGATGGCAACTGCCGGACTGCTGGCATTTGCTTCTTGTCAAGAAAAAGCAGGGTATACTATCAAAGGTACTATCGAAGGTGTAGCCGAAGGTGATACCGTTTACTTGCAGGACTTTGTCGATGGTGGACTGGTTAAAATGGATTCTGCTGTTGTAAAAGGTGGAGCTTTCGAATTTAAAGGTACTCCCGATTCTGTAACTGTAAGCCGTTATGTGACTTATATGAAGAACGGACAGCGCATGACTGCGATGGTCTTTATTGAAAAGGGTAATATCAGCCTGAATATGAGCGCTAAATCGAATAAAGTTGCTGGAACAGCATGCAACGATGCATATCAGCAGTTTATGGATAAGTTCGTGGCAATCAATCAGGAGATGTCGGACTTGTATCAGAAGGCTCAGACAGATACAACACTGACCGAAGAACAGCGTAAGGATTTGGAAAAGCAGTTGGCAGAAAAAGACAGCCTCGGTACCGAAATGGTTTACAATTCTATTTCGGCAAATATCAATAATCTGGTTGGTGTACAGTTGCTTACTTCGTATGCCAATGCGTTCGAAACTGCTAAGGTTAAAGCATTGCTGGACAAGGTTCCGGCTGCATACAGCAACGACAAGGATGTCGTAGCATTGAAAGAACATATTGCTACTGTCGAAAAAACAGAAGTAGGCCAGAAGTTTATTGACTTCACAATGAATACTCCGGAAGGCAATGAAGTGAAATTGTCCGACTTCATCGCTCAGAATAAGCTGACACTGATTGATTTCTGGGCCAGCTGGTGTGGCCCTTGCCGTGCCGAAATGCCGAATGTGGTAGCTGCATACAACGAATACAAGGCTAAAGGTTTTGGTATTGTAGGCGTATCGCTGGATAATAATGTAGAAGCATGGAAGAAAGCTATCAAGGATTTGAACATCACATGGGCACAGATGTCCGACCTGAAAGGATGGGATTGCGAAGGTGCTAAACTGTATGGTGTACGTGCTATTCCTGCAACTGTATTGGTTGACCAGCAGGGAACAATTGTTGCTCGCAACCTGCGTGGTGAGGAACTGGCTGCCAAACTGGGAGAACTCTTGAAATAATAAATATTATTTTACCCCCTTTGTGAAATTTCCGTCCGGAGTCTTGCTCTGATTTTTAAGAAGCAGGAATGGAGAAAAATCGCAAAGGGGGTAAATTGTGTCCCGACGTTTCTTGAAACATCTGCGGAAGGGGATAAAAAAATCCGCTGACATTTCTTAAAAATTTGTACAAAAGAAATAATTTTTTGTACAAATTTTCGGAAGGATGTCAGCGGGTTTTATTTTTTTTATGCCGTCGGGCAGATTATGCTATACCGTGAGCATTGACTTCTTTGTTTATCTTTTTGATAAGTCCCTGAAGGACAGCACCCGGACCGCATTCGATGAATTCAGTTGCTCCATCGGCAATCATGTTCTGTACAGTCTGTGTCCAGCGTACAGAAGCAGTCAGCTGTGCTACCAGATTCGACTTGATTTCGGCTGGATCAGTATGCGGTTTAGCATCTACGTTCTGGTAAATAGGACACTTTGGTGTGTGAAATTCAGTAGCCTTAATAGCAGCTTCCAGCTCTACTTTGGCAGGATTCATCAGCGGAGAGTGGAAAGCACCACCTACCTTCAGAGGCAATGCACGTTTAGCACCGGCAGCTTTCATCAGTTCGCAAGCCTTGTTGATGCCTTCTATTGAACCCGAAATAACAATCTGTCCCGGGCAGTTGAAGTTGGCTGCTACACAAGTTTCACCTTCGGCGCTGACCTGTGCGCAGATTTCTTCCACCTTTTCATCAGGCAGTGCGATGATGGCAGCCATTGTAGAGGGTTGCATTTCACAAGCCTTCTGCATAGCCATGGCACGTGCGTATACCAGTTTCAAACCGTCTTCGAACGACAAAGCACCAGCCGCTACAAGTGCAGAAAATTCTCCCAGAGAATGTCCTGCTGTCATCTCGGGCTTGAAGTCTTCGCCCATGCAAAGAGCCGAAATGACTGAGTGAAGGAATACGGCAGGCTGGGTAACTTTTGTCTGGCGCAGGTCTTCGTCTGTGCCGTTGAACATAATGTCGGTAATGCGGTAGCCTAAAATATCGTTTGCTTTCTCGAATAATTCTTTTGCCAGCGCTGAGTTTTCGTAGAGGTCTTTGCCCATTCCTACGAATTGCGCACCCTGTCCGGGGAATACAAATGCTTTCATAAATTTATTTTTGAATTAAGTTATTAATGACAAAGGTAATGATTTATTTTAGAATTCTGCTTGTTTCGGTTTAATCTTCATCGTAAATGTGCATCGGAACGGGAGAGTGAAAATGATTCAGCGGTCCGTGTCCTTCGCCGATGTGTATGTCTTTCCCTGAGAGAATGCCTTGATATACGTATGCTTTGGCAAGACGTACAGCTTCGGTCATGTTGTGTCCCAAAGCCAGATAGGTGGCAATGGCGGAAGAAAGTGTGCATCCGGTGCCATGGGTATTGTGACTTTCTACCTTATCGGCTGTGAACAGATGTGGCTCAGCTTCGTTTTCGATTTGCAGAACATCGCACATGCCGCCGTTTTCCAGATGTCCTCCTTTTACCAGTACGGCGTGACAACCATAATGCAAAAGGTCGCGCGAGGCAGTTTTCATTGTTTCAATATCGGGAATTGGCATTCCTGTCAGCACTTCGGCTTCGCGCAGATTGGGAGTGATGAGGGTGGACAGGGGCATGAGCTGGGAAGTAATGGCTTCTATTGCTTCGTCTTCCATGAGCTTGCATCCGCTGGTCGATACCATAACCGGATCGAAAACGACAAATTCCGGCTTGTATGTCTGCAGGAATTCGGCTATAACCTTTACAATATTTACATCGTTTATCATGCCGATTTTTATGGCGCGTGGGCGTATGTCTGTCATAACGGCTTCAATCTGTCCCTTCACGTAACTGGCAGGAACAGGGTGGATGCCCGTTACTCCGCATGTGTTTTGTACGGTAATGGCGGTGATGGCGCTGGCTGCGTAAGCCCCCAGTGCTGAAATGGTCTTGATGTCTGCCTGAATGCCGGCCCCTCCGCTACAGTCTGAACCGGCAATGGTAAGTACACAAGGGTAATGTTTCATATCTTACATTATTACAATTGTTTGCTACAAAGATAAGAAACTAATTTAAATGTGCTTTCCCCGCAGGTAAAAATTGCTCTTTTACCTTTTCGTATATCGTACAATAATACATTAATTATATATCGTATAAAGTATGAAATCTATTTATTTGTGGAATAATGTTTTATAACATGATAAATATTGCTATATTTTTGAATAACGAATGAGAAAACTACTTATATTTGCATTGTCAAAAGAAAAAGAAGATATGGAAACTCAAACCGGAAATAACCTTATAATCGATGTACATGTGTCGGTGGATTGCGTGCTGATTGGCTTCGATGGAGAACAGTTTCGCGTTTTGCTGGTGCGTCAGATTGGCAAGCAAACCGACGGTGAGTTTAATGATTTGAAGCTTCCGGGCAGTTTGATTTATGCGGATGAAGACCTTGATGAGGCTGCAAAACGAGTACTGAACGAGTTAACCGGCTTGAAGAACATAAAGATGAGCCAGTTTAAGGCTTATGGATCAAAGGATCGTACTTCGAATCCTAAGGATGTGTTGTGGTTGGAACGTTTCCATCGCATTACAGACAATAAGGTGGGCAGAATTGTAACAATTGCATATCTCTCTTTGCTCAAGATAGATCAGCGTAACCGACAGCTGACTGATACGTACGATGCTTGCTGGACTCCGGTTTCGGAGGTGAAGACGCTGGCGTTCGACCATATTCAGATTTTTCATGATGCACTGACGTATATTCGCCATTATGTGGAAACAAATCCTTCGGTCATGTTCGATCTTCTGCCGAGAAAGTTTACTGCGGCTCAGCTTCGCATATTATATCAACTGGTGTACGACAAGGAGTTCGATATCCGGAATTTCCATAAAAAAATAGCGTTGATGCCTTATGTTGTGCCGATGGAAGAAAAAGAAAAAGGTGTTCGTCACCGCGCAGCACGATATTACAAGTTTGACAGAACGATTTATAATAAACTGAAAAAATAAAATATCAGAATTATGTATTTGTTAGGTTATGATATAGGTAGCTCTTCGGTAAAGGCCAGTCTGGTTAATTCCGAAACAGGTAAATGCGTAGCTTCTGCTTTCTATCCGAAAACGGAAGCGGAAATTATTGCTGTACATCCCGGATGGGCTGAACAGAAACCGGAAATGTGGTGGGCAAACCTGAAGCTGGCTACGGAAGATGTTATGAATGCAAGTGGAGTGCGCAAGGAAGATGTTGCAGCTATCGGAATCTCTTATCAGATGCACGGCCTGGTATGTGTGGATAAGAATCAGAAGGTACTTCGTCCGGCAATCATCTGGTGCGATTCTCGTGCCGTTCCGTACGGGGAAAAGGCTTTCCATTCGCTGGGTGAAGAAGTGTGCCTTTCTCACTTGCTTAATTCTCCGGGTAACTTTACTGCATCGAAACTTGCGTGGGTAAAGGAGAACGAACCGGAAATTTATGCTAAGATTGATAAGATTATGCTCCCGGGCGATTATATCGCCATGAAGCTGACCGGTGAGGTTTGTACCACAGTATCCGGACTTTCGGAAGGTATGTTCTGGGATTTCAAGAACAACCAAGTGGCTAAGTTCCTGATGGAATATTACGGATTCGACAATTCGCTGATAGCAGATATCAAGCCGACTTTCTCCGAACAGGGACGTGTAACTGCCATTGCTGCAGCAGAGCTGGGATTGAAGGAAGGTACTCCTGTAACTTACCGAGCTGGCGACCAGCCGAATAATGCTTTGTCGCTGAATGTGTTCAATCCGGGTGAAATCGCTTCTACTGCCGGAACTTCGGGCGTAGTATATGGCGTGAACGGTGCAGTAAACTATGATCCGAAATCGCGCGTCAATACATTTGCTCATGTAAATCATACAGCGGAACAGACTCGTTTGGGAGTGTTGCTCTGTATCAACGGAACAGGTATCCTGAATTCATGGGTGAAACGTACGGTTGTGCCTGCAGGCGTTTCGTACGCCGAGATGAACGAGCTGGCTGCTCAGGCTCCCATTGGTGCCGGCGGTATCAGTATTTTGCCTTTTGGCAATGGGGCTGAGCGTATGCTGCAAAATCAGGAAACAGGATGTTCTATCAATGGAATCAATTTCAACCTGCATACACGTAACCATATTATCCGTGCTGCTCAGGAGGGTATTGTGTTCTCTTTCAAATATGGTATCGATATTATGGAAGGTATGGGAATGGACGTGCATAAAATTCATGCCGGACATGCCAATATGTTCCTGAGTCCGATATTCCGTAACACGCTGGCAGGGGTGACGGGAGCAACCATCGAACTGTATGATACTGATGGTTCGGTAGGAGCAGCCAAAGGCGCAGGTATCGGAGCAGGTATCTATAAAGATAACAACGAAGCGTTTGCAACACTGGATAAACTGGCTGTCATTGAGCCGGATCTTGTCAACAAAGCTGCATACGAGGATGCTTATCAGCGCTGGCTTTCGTATATGAATAAAATTTAATCTCCTTGTTTTTGTCTGAAAGCAGGCAGGACAAGAAGTCAAAATAAAAAAATAAATAATAAATCATTAACTTTTAAATAAAATAGAACTATGGCAACAAAAGAGTATTTTCCCGGTATTGGTAAAATCAAATTCGAAGGTGTAGAAAGCAAAAATCCGATGGCTTTCCGTTATTACGATGCTGAAAGAGTGGTAATGGGCAAGAAGATGAAAGACTGGTTGAAGTTCTCTATGGCATGGTGGCATACATTGTGTGCTGAAGGTGGCGACCAGTTTGGTGGCGGTACCAAGAAATTCCCATGGAAAACTAATCCGGATAAACTTCAGGCTGCAAAGGATAAAATGGATGCTGGTTTCGAATTTATGCAGAAAATGGGTATCGAATACTATTGTTTCCACGATGTAGACTTGTGCGACGAAGCTGATACTATTGAAGAATACGAAGCAAACTTAAAGGAAATTGTAGCTTACGCAAAACAGAAACAGGCTGAAACAGGTATCAAACTGTTGTGGGGTACTGCAAATGTCTTCGGTCATGCTCGTTATATGAACGGTGCTGCAACAAATCCTGATTTCGACGTTGTAGCTCGTGCGGCTGTTCAGATTAAGAATGCTATCGATGCAACTATCGAACTGGGCGGTACTAACTATGTATTCTGGGGTGGACGTGAAGGTTACATGTCACTGTTGAATACAGATCAGAAGCGTGAAAAGGAACATCTGGCACAGATGTTGACTATGGCTCGCGATTATGCTCGTGCAAAAGGATTTACAGGTACTTTCCTGGTTGAGCCGAAACCGATGGAACCGACTAAACATCAGTACGATGTAGATACTGAAACAGTTATCGGATTCTTGAAAGCTCATAACTTGGATAAAGACTTTAAAGTAAATATCGAAGTGAACCACGCTACATTGGCAGGCCATACTTTCGAACACGAACTGGCTGTTGCTGTCGACAATGGTATGCTGGGTTCTATCGATGCTAACCGTGGTGACTATCAGAACGGATGGGATACAGACCAGTTCCCTATCGATAACTTCGAAATGACTCAGGCTATGATGCAGGTAATCCGTAACGGTGGCTTCGGCAACGGTGGTACTAACTTTGATGCCAAGACTCGTCGTAACTCTACTGATCTGGAAGATATCTTTATCGCACATATCTCTGGTATGGATGTTATGGCTCATGCTTTGCTGAGCGCTGCTAAATTGCTGGAAGAATCTCCGTATAAGAAGATGCTGGCAGACCGTTATGCTTCATTCGATTCTGGTAAAGGTAAGGAATTTGAAGAAGGTAAGCTGACTCTGGAAGATGTTGTTGCTTATGCAAAAGCTAACGGCGAACCGAAACAGACAAGCGGAAAGCAGGAATTGTATGAGGCTATTGTAAATATGTATTGCTAATAGGTTTTTATAAAACCATTCTCTTTATCCCGGCTGATTTTTATCAGTCGGGATATTTTATTTTGTCAAAATAAAGCTATATTTGCATACGAACTTAAAATTCATGGTGATGGCTTTAAACAACAATCATGTAGTTATTATGGCAGGAGGGGTCGGGAGTCGATTCTGGCCGATGAGTACTCCTCAAATGCCCAAACAGTTTATAGATATACTGGGATGCGGAAGGACATTGCTTCAGCTTACGGCTGATCGTTTTCAGGGCATTTGTCCTTTGGAAAATATATGGGTAGTAACATCAGTTAGTTATGCAGATGTAGTGAAGGAGCAATTGCCCGATATTCTGCCCGATCATATTTTACTTGAGCCTTGTCGTCGTAATACGGCTCCGTGTATTGCTTATGTCAGTTGGAAGATAAAGGCAAAGAACCCGAAGGCGAATATTGTAGTGACTCCAAGTGATCATGTGATTATGGATGTCAGAGAATTTGTACGTGTCATTAATTCGGCAATGAAATTTACTGCTGATTCTGATGCTATTGTTACATTGGGCATGAAAGCTACTCGTCCGGAAACGGGATATGGATATATCGAAGCGGATCTGACCATGGCTTGTCCGTCCAATAAGGAGATTTATCGGGTAGATGCTTTTAAGGAGAAACCGAATCTGGAAGTGGCGCGTCGTTATATTCAGCGTAAGAATTATTTCTGGAATGCGGGAATCTTTATATGGAATGTCAATACGATTGTAAATGCTTTGCGGGTTTATCAGCCTCCTATGGCTGAGATATTCGAGCGTATGCTTCCTTATTTCTATACAGAAAAGGAACAGGATATGCTGAATGAATTGTTCCCTATGTGTGAAAATATTTCGGTAGACTATGCCATTATGGAGAAGGCGGAGGAAATTTATGTATTTCCGGCTTCGTTTGGCTGGAGTGATTTGGGTACATGGGGCTCTTTACAGGAAAATTCGAAAAGAGATTCGCATAATAATGCCTGTATCGGCGATAATATCAAGCTGTTTGAAACCCGAAATTGTATAGTTCATACGACTCAGGAAAAGAAAGTGGTGGTTCAGGGACTGGACGGTTATATCGTAGCCGAAAAGAATGATACATTATTGATTTGCCGTTTGAGTGAGGAACAG
Source organism: Phocaeicola sp. (assembly GCF_057861905.1). Taxonomy (NCBI): domain Bacteria; kingdom Pseudomonadati; phylum Bacteroidota; class Bacteroidia; order Bacteroidales; family Bacteroidaceae; genus Phocaeicola; species Phocaeicola sp. The sequence goes on from NZ_DBMACV010000011.1 coordinate 26,175, forward strand.
CGTATCAGGGAGTTTGCCGAGGAATGAGTTCTTTAGTGAAATAGCCATTATTCCACGGAGGATATCTTTGGCCGCTATGTTACGGGAAATTATTATGTATATGAAATAAAAAATAACGTGGCGAAAAGAGAAGGTGAATATTATCCGATTCTCTTTTCGCCACAGTTGTTAGTTGGTATAGGGTGATAGTTATCTTTGCGCTTTAAGTGCTGCTAAAGCTGCTTCATAATTCGGTTCCTGAGTGATTTCAGGTACAAGTTCGGTATAGATGATTTTACCTTCCGGGTTGACGATTACTACAGCGCGTGCCAGTAATCCGCATAATACTCCGTCGCTCATTAGTACACCATACTTTTCTCCGAAATCGGAAGTGTATCTATAATCTGACAGAGGAATTACGTTTTCGATACCTTCTGCCGTGCAAAATCTTCCTTGTGCGAATGGTAAGTCTTTGGAAATTGCCAGAACAACAGTGTTTTCCATTTCAGTTGCCAGCTTGTTGAATTTGCGGACTGAAGCTGCACAAACACCAGTATCCATACTTGGGAATATATTCAGCAGGGCATATTTTCCTTTAATGTCATTTTGAGTAAACGAACTTAAATCTCCTTTTACCAGTGAAAACTCAGGAGCCTGAGCTCCAACTTTTACAAACTCGCCTGCCAATGAAACAGGAGTTCCTTGAAATGCTGTTTTTGCCATGATTACTTTTTATTAAATGTTTCTGTGAATATAACAAATATTTGGTACGAATGTTTATTCATAGTGCCTTTTTTATTTTTTTTCGTAGAAACATGTCGTTTTTTTCTTTTACTTTGCAGATTGAAAAATTCTTAAAAAACAGATAAAGGAATAAAATGAAACGAGGTTTTAAAGACTACGCTTTACTTGCTTTGAAAGGAATGGGCATGGGAGCAGCCGATGTCGTTCCGGGAGTATCTGGTGGAACAATCGCATTTATAGTAGGAATTTATGATGAATTGATTGATTCGATTAAAAGTATCAATGCTCAAAGTTTGAAAATGTTTTTTACCGGAAGATGGAAGGCTTTTTGGAAAATGATAAATGGCAATTTCCTGCTGTTCCTGCTGGCTGGTATTGGTATCAGTGTCTTTTCATTGGCAAAGGTTATAACATGGTTGCTTATGGATCATCCGGTACTGGTATGGTCGTTCTTTTTCGGACTGGTTCTTGCTTCTACGTGGTTTGTAGGAAAAGATATTAAGGAATGGAACTGGAAGACGATTCTTGGATTTATTGTAGGGGGAATTGTTGCTTTTTATATTACAGTAGCTACTCCGGCCGAAACTCCGTCGAACTTATTGTTTATTTTTATATGTGGTGCTATTGCAATTTGCGCAATGATTCTGCCAGGCATTTCGGGTAGTTTTATATTGGTGCTGTTGGGAAAGTATTTTTTCATAATGGAAGCTGTAAAAACGCTTGATATAAAGATTATAGTGATTTTTGGTGCCGGAGCTTGCATCGGTATAACTACTTTCTCTCGTGTACTTTCGTATGCATTGAAGCATTTCAGAAATATTACTTTGGCTGTACTGACTGGTTTCATGTTAGGTTCTCTGAATAAAGTATGGCCTTGGAAACGGACCGTTGAAACTTTTATTGATAGTCATGGGGTAGAGAAACCGTTGATAGAAACCAATATATGGCCTGATCAGTATCTTTTCGAAGCTATTATCTTGATGCTGGTAGGTTTCTTTCTTGTGTATTTTTTGGAAAAATTATCCAATAAAAAAGTCAGCGAATGAAATAATCGTGCAAAGTTTGCGTTGAACTCAATATATTTAATACCCTCGTCCTTGCTTGGAACAATATTGTTTTCTCTTGCAGGAACGAAGGTATTTGTTTGTATGTCATGAAAGTCGAATGTTATTCATCTTCAGTCTTACATTCGTGAAAGTGCATTTCCTTTTCAGCTTTTTCTCGTGGAAATGCAAAATAAGTACATACAGCCTGGGTACATACTTCGCCTGCCTGATTAAGCAATGAAGCTTCAATCACAACAATGTTGCGGCGTTGTTCTTTGATAGATGCACGTATTGTTAAAACGGTGTCGGTTGTATGTACAGGTTTCAAGTAACGGGTTTCCATTTTTGAAGTAACGCCGGCGGTTTGCAGTTTTCGCATGATGACCCATCCGCAGACTTCGTCGAGTAATACTGCTTGAATACCTCCATGCAGCGTATTAAGCCAACCCTGATATTTGTTGTCCGGATGCCAGAAGCTGACTATTTCATCACCATCTTCGTAAAATTCCATTTGTAAGCCTGAAGGGTTTTGAGGCGCACAACCAAAACAATTGTAACCTTCCACACCACTCCAGGGGTTAATAATCTTCTTCATAGTCGTATGGAATTCTAAAAAATGTAGTCAGTGCAGGCGCGATCTTGCTTAACTTCTTTCAGGATACCGGCTGCGGCAACGTGCGCCGGATGAACGGCATAAGCTTTTACATCGTCCAGTGTATCGAATTCACTTTCCAGACAGATGTCCCATTTTTCATCGGGATTGATATTCAGACCTACGAAGATTTTGCGAATGCTTGGTATTGTGGCTGGCAAAGCCTCGATTGCAGCCTTGAAGTTGTTCATGACTTGCTGTTTTTCTTCTGTAGAAAGACTTTCTTTCAGTTTAAATAAAACAATGTGCTTGACCATAGTTGTTTATATTATGAATTATCGTAAATTTGTATAGCTGCAAATATATAACTATTTATTGAAACATTGCGTATGATAATCATTGGAATTGCAGGAGGTACAGGCTCCGGTAAAACAACTGTAGTGAAAAGTATAATTGACAGTCTTTCGGCCGACGAAGTCGCTTTGCTCCCGTTGGATTCTTATTATAATGACAGTAGTCATGTTCCGGTTGAGTTGCGTCAGAGCATTAATTTCGATCATCCAAATGCTTTCGACTGGGATTTGTTGTCGAAACACGTAGCTATGCTTCGTAGAGGAGAAGCAATAGAGCAACCTATTTATGATTTTCTTACTTGTACACGTCAGAAAGAAACATTGCATGTGGAGCCTCGTAAGGTTGTTATTATAGAAGGTATTCTGGCTTTGAGCGACAAGGAGTTGTGTAATTTGATGGACTTGAAGATTTTTGTAGATGCCGATCCGGATGAACGTCTGATTCGCGTGATGCAACGTGATGTTGTAGAAAGAGGACGTACGGCAGAGGCAGTCATGGAACGTTATATGAGAGTCTTGAAACCGATGCATCAAGAATTCATTGAACCAGCAAAGCGATATGCTGATCTGATCATTCCTCAAGGAGGATACAATAGAAAGGCTATAGAGATTTTGAAAATGTATATTGAAAAAATAGTCGGACGATGAGAATATCCTATGTTCTCTGGTCAGTATTATGTCTGAGTTTGTTGTTTTCTTCCTGCCATTCCCGAAAGGGGACGGTAGAGGGTGAAGTTGCGGTCGATTTACCTGAAATAATGGAAAGAGGAGAGCTGGTGGTTCTTACTGCCAATAGTTCTACTTCTTATTTTAATTATCGGGGTGAACCGATGGGCTTTCAGTATGAACTGGCACAACAGTTCGCGCGTTCACTTGGACTGAAACTGAAACTGAAGGTGGTGAACAACCCTTCGGAGATGGTTCGTTGCCTGTTGAAGGGAGAGGGTGACTTGATAGCTTACAATCTCAATATAACGAATGCTTGGAAAGATAGTCTGATTTATTGTGGAGAAGAAAATATTACTCATCAGGTTATAGTACAGCGCAGGGGAAAGAATGCCTTGAAAGATGTTACACAGCTCCCAGGTAAGGACATTTATACTACTCCGGGAAAATACTATGACCGTTTGACAAATCTGAACAGCGAACTGGGAGGAGGCATAAATATTCATAAAGTTGTTGCCGACAGTGTATCGGAAGAAAATCTGATTACATGGGTAGCCGAGGGAAAGATAGACTATACTGTTGCAACTAATGAAATAGCAAAGATAAACCGTACTTATTATCCGAATCTTGATATCGGACTGGTTATCAGTTTCGACCAGCGTTCATCGTGGGCTGTACGGAAAACTTCGGTGTTGCTTGCAGAGGCTGCCGATAAATGGCACCGGGAAAATATCAATTCTTCGGAGTTTAAGGCAAGTGCCCGGCGTTATTTTGAATTGAACAAGCGTACTACTCATGGTTCTATTCTTTCCGTAAAGGATGGAAAAATCTCTCATTATGATGATTTGTTCCGGAAATATGCCAAAGAAATAGGATGGGACTGGCGGATGCTGGCTTCTCTTGTGTATACGGAATCTAATTTCGATCCCAATGTTATATCATGGGCAGGTGCACGTGGGCTGATGCAGTTGATGCCTGCTACGGCACATGCCATGGGAATGCCGGCAGGCAAGGAGAGTGATCCGGAGGAAAGTATAAAAGCTGGAGTAAAGTATATTGCCCGTCTGCAAGAAATATTTGCCAAAGTGCCTGACAAGGAGGAACGTAATAAGTTCGTGCTGGCAGCATATAATGCAGGAGTCGGTCATATAACCGATGCGATGGCATTAGCCGAAAAGTATGGCAGAAACCGTAATCTATGGGATCATCATGTTGATCATTATATTTTGTTGAAGAGCAATGAAGAGTATTATCAAGATCCCGTGTGCAAAAATGGGTATTTCAGAGGGACTGAAACGTACAACTTTGTACGAGAGGTGGTAGAACGTGCTGCAGAATATAAGAAAAAGATTAAACATTGACGTATGTGTACAGAGATATCTGCGATACGAACCTTGGGATAGCATTCTATTAGCCTGAAATATAAAACAGGCTGTTCGGCATTCTTTGTATACGACTATATGGGATTATGATAAAAAAACGGTCTTTTCTTCGTAGGAAAGGAGATAAGTTTGCTCCTCACTACGGGAAAAGACCAGTTTTTGTACTACGTGAAAATGAATATTTGCTTTACTTAAACATTTCGATTATTTTGTTTAGCTCATTAGCTTCTATTACTCCGCTTTGTCTCCAGAGCTGTTTTCCGTTCTTGAAAATCATAAGTGTTGGAACGGAAGATATTGCATAATGTTGCGCTATATTTTGATTCTTGTCTACATCTATTTTTATTATTCGCAGCGAATCACCTTGTATTTCCTTTACTTTCTTTAAAATTCCGGTCATTATTTTACAAGGCATACACCATTCTGCGAAAACATCCACTAACACGGGACTGGGCGACGATATTAAGTCGGCAAACGTTTCCATAAAATCTCCTTCTATATAAATAAATACCTTATTCCTTTTTATAATTTAAAACAATTTATTTCCCGATATGTTCAATGAATGTCTAAGAAAAAACACAAAAAAAATGAGCTTTTTTTAGTTACATATAAGGCTTTTATTCTGAAGAGTCATGAGTTGTGATAATATAAGACTTGAAGGATACCCGATGGAAATATGATGAGATGAGGGAGCATGGGGTGATTGTTTCTATTATAGAGAAAAAAAGCCCTGCCGTTTTTTGTAATGCGGCAGGGCTTGAATTAATACAAGGTTTTCAAAATTATTTCTTGCTTGATGCAGGATTGTAACGAGCATTCAGTCCGTCTACGATTTCCTGAGTAATATTGAATGCCGGATCAGCATACAACAGATTATCGAAACCAGTGTTGCTGATAATCAGGCTATAGCCTTTATCTTTGTTGTAAGTCTTCAGGAATGAATTGATAGAGTCACGCAATTGCAAGCTGATCTTCTGATTTTCTGCCTGCAGTTCGCTTGTCAGCTTTTCCTGCAACTGCTGCAAGTCACGCTGTTTCTGGCTGATACGCAGATTTTCCTGTTCTGCACGTTCGCGGCTGGCAAAACCATTGTTTTCCAGTTTACGCTGGAATTCTCTCATTTCCTGATCCAGTTCCTTAGCCTTTTCGTTCAGTGTAGTACGAATGTTTTCTTCCTTCTGAATCATCATTTCGTTCAGGTCATTCCAGTAACGATATTTAGTCAGCAGAGAATCGATTTCTACATAAGCTATCTTCATGTTTACCGGACCACCCACTACAGCTGGAGTTGAGGTACTTTTGTCATTTGCCTTGTTGTCAGTACATTGTGTAAACATCAGCACCATAGCCAGTGCGATAAATCCGTTAAGGATATGCTTCATACTTTTCATAATGGTTTTAGTATCTTAGTTATTAATTGTTTTTTCCGTTTCCGTTTCAGCTTGTTTGCGTTCTGCTATGGCATGTGGGTTCACTATTTGTGCCTCCCTGTCCTGCGACTGCACACATCCGATACCTCTTTTTCTCATGGCTTTACTTCCACTGACGTGCGTGTTAGGAAAGCGTCCGTTTTTCTTAAAGAGTATCTTTACCGATAATAGTGCTATGCAGATAGCAACTATTAACATTGTTATAAGGATAGTCTTGAGCATTTCTATTAATTTTGTGGTGCAAATATAAATCTTTTGTCACCGATTTACTCTTTTCGGTGTGGAAAAAAGAGGCTACTTGCCCCGTTAATATGTGTTTTTAACTTATTTTTAGGGATAATAGAACAAATAAATAAACTATTATGGAGAAAAAAGATTTGCAACCTGCTATTGTCTTCCATTATTTTGAAGAAGTTTGTCAGGTGCCACGTCCTTCCAAAAAGGAAGAGAAAATAAGAGCATATCTGCTTGAGTTTGCCAAGAAACACGGTCTGTCGTCAAAAACAGACGAAGCTGGCAATGTGTTGATTGAGAAGCCAGCTTCAGCTGGTAAGGAAAATCTGAAGACTGTTGTCCTTCAGTCGCACATGGATATGGTATGTGAGAAGAATAAGGATACGCAGCATAATTTCGAAACCGACCCGATAGAAACTTATGTTGACGGTGAGTGGTTGAAAGCGAAAGGTACTACACTGGGAGCCGACAACGGAATCGGTATTGCTACCCAGCTTGCCGTACTGGCATCACAGGATATCGAGCACGGACCGATACAGTGTCTGTTTACTGTCGACGAGGAAACCGGACTGACAGGTGCTTTTGCCTTGAAGGAAGGATTTATGAATGGTGACATTCTGATTAACCTCGATTCGGAAGATGAAGGCGAATTGTTTATCGGATGTGCTGGTGGAGCTGGTACTACCGCACAGTTCCCTTGTCCGATGACGGCTGCTCCCGAAGGATATTTCTTCTTCCGTGTAGCTGTAAAAGGCCTTACAGGAGGACATTCGGGCGATGACATTAATAAGAACCGTGCCAATGCCAACAAGCTGTTGAACCGTTTTCTGGTTCAGCTGATGCAGAAATACGACTTGCGTCTGTGTGAGATAGACGGAGGTAACCTGCACAATGCCATTCCTCGCGAGGCACATGCTGTTTGTGCTGTCCCAATGAAAGATAAAGAATCTGTACGTGTTGATTTGAACATATACTTGTCGGAAGTAGAAAATGAATTTACTGTAACGGAACCGAATCTCGTTATGGAACTGGAATCGGAGAGTCCTTGTGCGGAAGTTATGGAGCAGGAGGCTATGAAGAAATTCCTTCATGCAATCTATGCCGTACACAATGGCGTGTATGCCATGAGTCAGGATATTCCCGGATTGGTAGAAACTTCTTCCAACCTTGCTTCAGTTAAGCAGCGCGACGGCAAGATTGTAGTCGTAACCAGCCAGCGCAGTTCCATCCTTTCTTCACGCAAGGATATGTCGCAGATGGTAACCTCTGCCTTTTTGCTTGGCGGTGCGGAAGTTACAACCGGCGACGGTTATCCGGGATGGAAGCCCAACCCGAATTCAGAAGTTCTGCAAATTGCCGTAGAAAGCTATAAACGCCTCTTCGCTACAGAGCCGAAGATAAAAGCTATCCATGCCGGACTGGAGTGTGGTTTGTTCCTCGAGAAATATCCTTCACTCGATATGGTTTCGTTCGGTCCTACGCTCCGTGGCGTTCATTCACCCGACGAACGCATGCTTATCCCTACAGTCGATAAGTTCTGGCGTCACTTGCGCGATGTACTGGCACATATTCCTGCAAAGGCATAATGAGCCTCTTTTCAAAAATATTATTAGGGTTTGCTGCTTGCCTCACAGCCTTTGAGTGTGGGGCACAGCAAACCCTTCGTGTTATGGAATACAATGTAGAGAATCTGTTCGACTGTCGTCATGACTCGCTGAAGCACGATTCCGAATACCTTCCTCACGCTACCCGAGGCTGGAGTTGGAAACGTTATCACGAGAAGCTGAACCGGATAGCCAAGGTGATACTGGCTGCCAGCGGTGAACAGGTGCCCGACCTGGTCGGACTTTGCGAAGTGGAAAATGCATATTGTCTGGACGGGCTGGTGAAATATTCTCCGCTTCGGGATGCAGCCTATCGCTACGTGATGACCGATTCGCCCGATGAACGGGGAATTGACGTGGCACTTCTGTACCAGCCTTCTTCTTTCCGGCTGATAGCTGAGCAGCATATCCGCATTCCCTCCCACGAACTGAAGCGTAAGCCTACCCGCGATATCCTGCATGTGGCAGGTCGGGTACTTTCCGGCGATACGCTCGATGTCTTTGTCTGTCACATGCCTTCGCGTTCGGGAGGCGAGAAACAGAGTGAACCCTACCGTCTGCTTACTGCACGCACGCTGCGTCATGCGGCAGATTCTGTCATGAAAATCCGTCGTACACCTTACCTTATTATAATGGGCGATTTCAACGACTATCCCGAAAGCCGTTCTGTTTGTCAGACACTGGGTGCCGGAAAACCCGGAAAGGATATCCATTCCTTTAACTTGTATAATCTGATGAACGGGAAGCAAGGAGGTACCTACCGGTACCGTGGCGAGTGGGGCATCCTCGATCAGCTCATTCTGAATGGTACCTTTCTCAAACAGCAAGGAAACCTTACCACGTCTAACGACCGAGCCCGCATTCTTACGTTTCCTTTTCTGCTGGAGGAAGATGAAAATTATGGAGGCGACAAGCCTTTCCGTACCTACAACGGCATGAAATACCACGGCGGTTACAGCGATCATCTGCCTGTCTGCCTCGATATAGACCTTAAATGTCCAATCCCATAATATAATCGTTCATGTAATAACCGTTCCCGATCGGGGAATCACCTTCACGCACTTTCTTCATTCCCATGTGCTCGTAAAATCCCAATGCCGGATTATTGCGGTTTACATTCAGTTCCATGCGGCACGGAGCCGGGTGAAGTTCTTTAATGCCTTTTATAGCTTGCTGAAACAACTGTCTGCCCAGGTGGTACTTCTGATAATAGGGGATGACGTAAATCTTTTCGAGGTGAAACAAATCCTTGTCCTCCTGACGGATAGAAACATATCCTGCCGCTTCACATTCCTCGTAGGCTATATAATAAATGTGTCCTTCTTTCTCCATCTGCTTGTGCAGGTTCTCTATGGAATACATCCAGTCCATTATATATTCTATCTGTTCGTGGCTGAGGATATCCTTGTACGTTTCGGGAAATACATTCCATGCCAGTTTGTTTATCAGCGGAATGTCGGCTGTAGTTGCTTTCTTTATTAAAAACATAGTTTTGAGTATTTAATAGTTTGTTATTTCACAAAAATAGAGCTTTCCTGCCGTCGTTTTTTGTACAGCAGGTTGTATTTTGTTAAATATTGTAAATAGATAGTACTATGTAATACAAGGTATTTATATAATGCCTATATTTGTGCTATACAAAATAAGGAGAACTAAAATGAATGTAGATAACGTAAAATCTCAAATGCGCAAAGGAATGCTTGAGTACTGCATCCTGTTGTTGCTGCATCGTGAGCCTTCGTATGCTTCAGATATTATTCTGAATCTGAAAGAGGCGAAGCTGATAGTGATGGAAGGTACGCTTTATCCGTTGCTTACCCGCCTGAAGAACGACGATTTGCTTGCGTATGAGTGGGTAGAATCTACTCAGGGACCTCCCCGGAAGTATTATAGTCTGACCTCGAAGGGGGAGGAGTTTCTGGCCGGACTACAGTTGGCCTGGGACGAATTGTCGGATACGGTAAATCATTTAAGAACAAAACTTTTAATTTCTAAATCACATGAAGAAAACACTGACTGTTAATCTGGGTGGCACTGTCTATCATATTGATGACGATGCCTATAACCTGCTTGATAATTATCTGAATAATCTCCGTTATCATTTCCGTAAGGAAGAAGGAGCCGATGAGATTGTACGCGATATGGAAACCCGTATTGCCGAACTGTTCGATGAATATATCCGTACCGGATTGCAGGTCATTACGGTGGAACAGGTAGAGGCGGTTATTGCCCGTATGGGAAATCCCGAGGACTTGAATACGGATGACGATGAGGAAAAGAAAGAGACAGAACAGCATGCTTATAGCAATGGACCTGCCCGTCGGCTGTTCCGTAATCCCGACGACCGTGTATTAGGAGGTGTGCTTTCCGGACTTTCTGCCTATTTTGGCTGGGATGTGACGTTGATACGTATCGGTGCGCTGGTGCTCGGCTGTTTTGTTCACGGACTGATTCTGGCTTATCTGATAGCTTGGATTATCATTCCGCTGGCAAAGACGGCTACCGAAAAGCTGCAGATGCGCGGTGAACCTATCAACATGGAGAATATAGGACGTACCGTGACCGAAGGATTCGATAAGGTAAACGATTATGTACATTCCGAAAAGCCCCGTTCCTTTTTGCGCCAGTTGGGCAATGCTATTGTCAAGATAGCCGGATTTATCATTAAGTTTATTCTGGTTCTGTTGGCTATCTGCCTGACACCGGTATTGCTTGCCGGACTGGTTGTGCTGTTTGCCTTGCTGATGGCGACTACTGGAATGCTTGCCAGCGTACCTGCTGTGCTGTATTACTCCATGCCCGATGTAGACTGGAGCCTGATAGGTTCTTCCTCTTCTGCGGTCATCGGACTGTCGGTATGCGGACTGTTTGTCGTGGGTATTCCGATTATCGGGCTTTTGCAGCTCATATTGCAGAGCTTCAACGTATGGAAACCGATGTCTACTACTACAAAAGTGATTCTTACCTTGGTATGGTTTATTTCACTGGTGGTAGGATTTATCTTCTTGTTTAATACTTCCTTTATACAAGGTCCGATTTGGTGGCTCTAAAAAACAATATGACTATGAAAACAATTTTTACAAGATTTATCGGTGCCTTGATTTTGGCAACCGGTTTTACTTCCTGTGTCTGGGCAGGTGGTAAGGGAGAGCAGATTACAGAAAAACGGAATGTATCCGGGTTTTCCTCTATTGAGATAAAAAGTGTGGGGCTGGTTTATTTTACACAGGCGTCCGATTTCTCGTGTTCCATAGAGGGGGAAGAAGGACATGTAAAAAATATAACAACCAGCGTAGAAGGTGACAAACTGAAAATCGGCTATATCAAAAAGCTGAAAAACAATAAGAATGGAACCATAATCCGTATTTCTGCTCCCGATTTGAAGCAACTTGACTTCAGCGGAGTCGGCTCATTCAATATCGATGGTAAGGTAGATGTACAAGATTTGGATGTGGATTTCCGCGGAGTGGGTGAATTCAATGTGAAGGACTTGCATTGCCGTAAGGCGGAATTCAGTCTGAGTGGCGTCGGCGAAGTAAACGTCAACATCAACTGCGAAGAGATTGATGCTGATGTGAATGGCATAGGTGCTGCAAATTTTACCGGAACAGCTCAAATGGCTTCTTTTCATAGGGGTGGAATAGGTGAACTCAATACGCAAGGAATGAAAATAGGCAAATAACAAGTTTCATATGCTGTAAACCAGTATTTTGTAATCATGCCCGCAACTCTTTTGAAACGCGGGCATGATTTTTTTTATTCGTGCTCACGTTTCTTCAAATTTGTCGGGACGTTTTTTTATTTTTTGTACAAAAACCAAAATTTTTTGTACAAAAAATAATTCTTTCTCTTGATATGCCGGCAAAGTGATTTTATTATTATTTATCATACTTCGTATAATCTATCAACAGAAATCGTTATCTTTGCTGAAAAGAAAATAGGATTAACTGTTAAGATATGACTAAGAAAATACTTTTGCTGGGTTCCGGCGAATTAGGAAAAGAGTTTGTGATTGCTGCCCAACGTCTGGGACAGTACATTATCGCATGTGATTCGTATGCAGGTGCTCCCGCCATGCAGGTGGCCGATGCTTGTGAGGTATTTAATATGTTGGATGGTGATGCACTCGACCGTGTGGTAGAAAAATATCATCCCGATATTATCGTACCCGAGATTGAGGCTATCCGTACCGAACGTCTTTATCATCTGGAAAAAGAAGGTATTCAGGTTGTGCCGAGTGCCCGTGCCGTAAACTTTACAATGAACCGTAAGGCTATCCGCGACCTTGCTGCTAAGGAACTGGGACTGAAGACTGCAAAATATTATTATGCCAAATCATTGGACGAACTGAAAGAAGCAGCCGAAAAGATTGGTTATCCGTGTGTAATCAAACCGCTGATGTCATCGTCAGGTAAGGGACAGTCGGTTGCCAAAGGTCCTGAGGATTTGGAATATTCATGGGCGTACGGATGTGAAGGCAGCCGTGGCGATATCAAAGAACTCATCGTAGAAGAGTTTATCAAGTTCGACAGTGAAATCACTTTGCTGACAGTCACTCAGAAAAATGGCCCGACATTGTTCTGCCCGCCAATCGGACATGTACAGAAAGGTGGCGACTATCGTGAAAGTTTCCAGCCTGCTCATATTGCTCCCGAGCATCTTGCTGAGGCTCAGAAGATGGCGGCAAAGGTTACGGAAGCGCTTACAGGTTACGGCTTGTGGGGGGTAGAATTTTTCTTGAGTCATGAAAACGGAGTTTATTTCTCGGAACTTTCTCCGCGTCCGCATGATACGGGTATGGTTACACTTGCCAATACACAGAACCTGAACGAGTTCGAACTTCATCTGTATGCTGTACTGGGACTTCCTATTCCGGGTATTACTCAGGAACATATCGGTGCAAGTGCCGTGATTCTTTCTCCTATTGTCAGCAAGGAAACTCCGCGTTACCGTGGAGAGGAACTGGTTTGTTCGCAGCCTAATACTTACCTCCGTATCTTCGGAAAGCCTTATACCAAGTTGAACCGCCGTATGGGAGTCGTAGTATGTTACGATAAGAACGACGGCGATCTGGATGCTTTGCGCGACAAGTGTAAGGAACTGGCTGGTAAAGTAGAAGTTTATTGATGAAAATAAATAGAAATAGTTAGCGTTACCCCGTTGGCGTGGGGGAACAGGAAAGAGGCTGATGCTGTATTGCATCAGCCTCTTTTTGCTTTTTATCGGGATGAAGAAGGAGGATGGCTCAGGCGTAACTGTGCATGCCTCCCATTATGAAATTGACTCCAAAGTAAGTGATCAGTACACTGAAGAAGGCTATTACGGTAAACCAATGGAAAAACTGAGGCCGGCGGAAGGGAGATAGGGATGCCGGATGCAGGGCGGCGGCATAAACCAGCAGGGTGATGAGTGCCCATACTTCCTTAGGATCCCATCCCCAGTATCTTCCCCACGAAACATTTGCCCATACAGCTCCGATAAAGATACCGGTTGCCAGCAGGAAGACGGCGGGATATAAGATGAGCTGGCTGATGACTTGCAGTCTGATAATCTGCTGGCCGCAGTCTGTCTGTGTGTGGCTCAGGATAATTGCCGTGATTCCGTTCAGCATGACAAAAGCCAGCAGTGAGTACGATAGCATGATGGTTACTACATGGATGCTTAAAAGAGGGGAGGCGAGCACCGGCATAAGTTGGGTGACAGGTGGGTTTGCTTCGCCAAGCATGGCGACCAGCAGGGTGAGTCCGCACAAGATATAGCCGAATGAAATAGCCAGTTGAAACTTCCGGTACAGGAAAAAAGTGAGCAGAATACTGCATAAAGACATAAGCTGCATGGTTTCGTATCCGTTCGACATTGGCAGATGTCCGCTGATGAACCCTCGAAGCCCGATAAGTATCAGAAGGTATATGCCTGCAATTCCGAGTCCGGCAAGCAGCAGTTTGCCGGTTGAGATATTCCAGTTGCGTCGGCTTATCATTCTCCGGCAGTAGTAGAGATAGGAGAGGATGCCGACGGTCAGGCAGAGCATGGCAAGCGGACGGGTAAAATCCATTTCGTTATATTGTATTTCGGCACAAAATTGTGCATCCGAAGGCAGGAATCCCCGTGCTTCTTTCTTCTGGTATATCCTGGTTTTCTCGATGAGTGTATCAATGGCTTCATATTCTTGGTGAGCAGTCTTTTCGGCAAGCAGATTCATGCTGTAGCGGATAAAAGCCCATTGTTCGTGGGGGATAGATACGGGCAACTCGTCGGTTAACGAGTACCATACCGGCTGTTTTTCATTTTTTTCACGGAACGGATAGAGCTTGAAGAGGCTGCCGTTGCAGGCCATACTTATCAGGTTGAATTTTTCGTTGGCTTCTTCTATGGCACGTAATTCTTTGGCTGTAATTTCAGCATATGAGATTTGGTCGAGCTTATAGCCGGTGGAATTTGCAAAATCGGCAAGACAAGCATATTTTCCTTTCACTCCCAGTATGTTTTGTACATTTTTGTCCTTGATGAGAATGACGGGCTCCTGCTTCCATTGCTCGTAATAGAAGAGCCATCCGGTCAGAACTTGTTCGGAAGTAAAGCCTTTGTAAGTCGGGCGACCATAAAGTTTGGTCGTAAATTCCTTGGCGAGTGTTTGCAGGGGACAGATACGGTTGTTGTAATATACGTAGAGTTTTCCAAACTTGCCGGCTGTTTCTCTAGGCAGAGTTGGAGGTACAGATGCTTCAAGTGCTGCGACACTGCCGATAAGCAACAGCAGGCAAGCCACCGTTCGTTTCAGGCTCGGGTGGTGAAGCAGCTTGCGGAAGTAACTGTGTCTGTCGAAAAAGAATCCGATGAATGCCAGCAGCATCGCAACATATCCGGTATAAGTGAGTGCAATGCCGTAAGGGTCGCAAGTGACCGATAAAGTGCTTCCTTGCTGGTCTGCATCGTATGCCGACTGATAGAAACGGTAGTGTCGGTAAGTATAGATGTGATTCATGGAAACTTTTCCTGTCAGTGTCGTATCACCGTCGTGAATGTTTAGTATACTGACGAAATCCATCGGAGCAAATGTCCCTTGATAATAGGCCAGTTCAAACTGTTTTAGTGATACGCCAAAAGGAAAGTCTGCTGTCTGTCCGTCGTTTGTGGTGAATGTCGTCACCGGATTGGCCCCTTGTCGCAGGTGGACGCTTCCCTGTATTCCCCAAAGATGTGTAGTCAGTGCTCCCGATAATATGAGAATGAATGCCAGATGTAGGGCACAAGTGGCTTTTCTTCTTTCGAGATGGCGCTTGCAGATGTAGGTAAGAGAGAGTATGGTTGCTGCTATCCAAAGCCCAATAAAAAAAGGCGAACTGTAAATATAGGTCTCGGCAACTTTTGTTCCGTACAGTTTTCCGGCAATTGTTGCGGCTGCCATGATAAGAATGAGAATTCCCCATAGGGAAAAGGTTATTTTCTTTAATGTATTTGTCATTCTGTATGCTGTTTTACGTGTCGTAAAGATAAAGAACTAAAGTAAACATTTACCACAGATTACACAAATTTGTCAGGTCATAAATTTGCTATCCTTTTCGACTGTCGGGGGCAGTCAGGCCTGTATAGTCCAGTGTAATCTGCAGTAAATGATAAATATTCTCGCCGTCTTTCCGGATGCGGTTATTTCCTTTGCTGGAAAAGCCGGACCATGTTTTTAGATGGAATCAATGAATTTCACGATGGCATCGCGCTCTTCTTTCGAGAGATTACGGAATTTTTCTACAGTCATGCGGGCGTCGCTCTTTTTATTTCCATGCCACATGATTGCTTCGATGACGTTTCGTGCACGGTTGTCGTGCAAACGGTCGGAGGTAGAGGAACCCGTACACATCTGATGCAGTCCGCGTCCCCAAAGAGGAGTGGTACGGCACCAGCCGGTGCGGATATCGTTTTCCATGTGAAGTTTATGTTGAACCAGATCGGAATAAGGCCAGATTGTCTGGTTCGGATACCGGGGAAGGCGGTTGTCTCCCTTGGCAAAAAATCCGTTCGGGTCGTAAAAAGTATCATCTCCCGTTTTCCATGACGGACGATGACAATATGCACATCCTATCTGTGCGAAGAGTTCTTTTCCCTTTCTGACATCAGCATCGTCGATGTTGCGCACAGCAGGAACAGCAAGTCCCCGGTGCCATACCATGAAATCGATGAAATCTTCATCGTCCATCTCTACATCCAGTTCCTTGGACGTCAGGTAGGAAGCAATAGCCTTTGTCACTTGTTCCTTGTCCGAATAGTCATTGGCGTGCCACGTCGGGTGATTTTTCTTGGGATCGGCTTCTTCAATATAGGCCTGATAGCCGGCTTGTACTTCCGGGTCGTTGGCAGAAGCCTTTACCCACGAACTTCCTCCATATACTGTCTTGTCTTCTCCCTCTGCGTTGGCAAAGTAAGTGTCGAGATAATGATAGCGGCGGTTGCTGCGAGTTACATTGGTGATGTTCCACATGGCATTGGCTCCTGCTGCATCTTGCAGCGGTCCGCGGCTCAAGGCATAAGTAAATCTGAACGGATGCTGTTCTCCTTTGTCGGCAAAGTCCGGATTGACATCTGTAACCTTGGTGTTGCTGTACTGCTTTACCCATTCTCCATTTTTGAAGAATGCCTCGTTCAAGCCGTTTTGCATGTAACCATCTTGCTCTTCTTTGGCATATTGCGCTTTCAAGTCTTCGTCGCTGATGGCATCCAGCAAGCCGGTACCGTAAATGCCGATAGTAGATTCTAACAGGACTTTATAATTACCCAGACTGCTGATGATACCTTTGTTTTTGGCATAGACCGCGTCTGGAGCGAGAGTCACCTCAGGATATTCCAGGTCATAGCTTTCGCCATCGGGAAACTTGTTGCCCCATTCATCGGTATATTTTTTCCATTCGATAATGACTTTGCTTTCGTCCAGCGGGGCTTTGAAGGGCTGGGTGGCATGTCCCTGTGGCATTCCGGTCAACCAGCTTACATATCCATCAGTATCAGGATTGTAGACAACCAGCAGACATCCATTCCCGATTGTTGTCGTTTGAAAGGCACCTGAGGCATTACGCTTACCATGTCCGTAGCCGGGATGGCAATGAATACATGAACTCCGTACATAAGCCGGGCCCAGTCCTTTGCGAACTCCGGAGTGATTGTTCATATACATTTTTTCAAACAGTTGCTCTCCATTCTTAAACCGCTGGCTCATTTCTTCGCCTGATTCGACGGGCTCGGTCGGCTGTTCGAAAGCATTCGAGGTGGTAAGATAGGAGGTCCCTAATTGTCCTCCGGCATAGTACCATTCCGCCTTTTCGCTATTGCCAGGGGAATCTGGTGTTGTAGTCTGATTCTCATTGTCGCTGCATGCTGTCAGGACACTGATAATGCATAAAGAATGTATCAGATGAAAAAATTTTGTCTTCATATTGCAGTAAATGTAGATCGCTTTCCAGTTGCAACAGCCATCTTGGATCAGTCGGTTCTATATGGAAATAACTTTTTGTTCCGAGATGGCTGTCTTGAACTGTTGGGCTGTTTTTAAAGAGAAATTCTCCTGATTATTTTAAAAGAGCTTTGTTTGCCTTGTTTAGTGCAGCCGACAATTTAGTTAATGATTCGATGGCTGCATTGGCTTGTGCTCCAGTTGCGTTTTTGGCAAAAGGTTCCGGTATGGCCTGTATCTTGGTAATAGATTCGTCGATCAAGGTCTTTACTTCTGTATCAGTAGTCGGGTCGACGGTAGCAATGTAAGCACTGACAGAAGTCGAGTTGTTTTTTCCGTCGTATCCGATGCCCTCGTATGCATTTTTTACGCTTTTAATATTGTCTGTAAAATCGACAACCGAATTTAATGCGTAGGGAGATTCGATATAATTCTTGTCGTCGGCTGTCTGACCTGAGTTAGGGCGGCCGATTTTCTGCGTACAAACCTCATCTACGATATCGATACATCCTTGAATCAATTCTTGTGCAGCGACGGTATAGCTGGTATATTTGCTTCCTCCCTGTCCGGCTGTCTTCATGCTTGTACCGTAATCGAAGGTCGGCTCCTGTTCCGTATCTGCAAGAATCTCCTGTTTTTGTGTCGTAACGTTACCTATTCCTGCCCAAGATGCTTCCAGCCGAATGCACTGGTTGCGCAAATCCTGAGCTACTCCTGCCATGTAAATCATGTGATTGTTGGTTATATTTACTACTTGTCCGCTGTAGCTGTATGTCTTTTCGAAGTTTCTTGGCTCGCGATGAGAGTCATCAGTCAGTTGGAACAAGATATATTCCAGTGCATGATAGCCCAGAAGCCCATATCCCAGATTGCTTGTGATGTAATCAAAGTCGCCGGTTCCTATGGCATCCATCATCTTCTGGTTATTCAGCAGATTATCCAGAGCAACCTGATCAAGAGGCCACGAGTCAATATGTGGGTCGATGTTATAATCTCCTGCCGCACCATATAGAAAAGCTTCGCTCAATTCCCATGCTTTTCGTGATTCGGTCCAGTGCTCACATGCTTCGGCTACATACTCTGTAGCCTTTTTCTTATCTCCATTCAAATAGGTTTCCTTTGCTTTCGTACAAGCGTCACTCATTAATATGGCTTCGTCTGCCATTGCTTTGTACGTGGCGATAATTGTATTGTCTACATAGGGAATGATAACTTCTTTCAGAGTTTGTTCTTCATCTGAAAGTCCGTTGGAATTGTTGTTCCCACTGTTGTTGTCGCTACACGAAATCATAGCAGTGCCCATCACGGCAGTCATGACCAGGCAAAGAGGTAATTTAAAAAACTTGTTCATGTTTATTGAATTTTTTTGTTGATATTATTTAATACTTGTTTCGCTTGAATTTATTTAGTGAATAGTCCTGCATAGGCTACTCCTACCGATACGGACGGTTCATTATTATAAGGATTTCGCATCAGTCCGATGGAGTATTCTCCTTTAATGACGATATCATGAATAGGATAGTAGTTCAGTCCGGCAGCAAGGCGGTTACGTCCGCAGAATCTGTAAATAGGAGTGCTGGTTTTATACATGGAATCGTAATAGTCGTAGCGTCCAAAGACATACAGTTTCTGTCCTTTTTCGTTTAGTTTCCTGATTTGGGAGAAAACATTGTAGCCTGCTTCAATACCGGCAGCAATGGCAGCTTCGGCCACGTTCTGCTGAGGTGAAGGAGAGTTATTGCTCATCTTTTTGTTGACCTCCGTAATCTTGTCGGCATCACTCAGATGGCCGTAATCGAAATTGCCACGAACAATCCAGTTATGGTCGTTGTAATTAAAGTCGAAGGCACCAATCAAGACTGTACCTTTTATGTCTTTATACTTTTCGCTGTCCTTGTAGTCGTTCAGTGAATTGTTGAATGAATTACCTGCATAGCCGCTGACAGACAAGCGCAGTCCCTTGACAGAATAGTTGTCTATGCGGAAAGCTCCGGCTACAGAATTGCCTATTTTAAATTCGTACGGGCTACCGGCACCGCCTTGTATCCAGTTTAGGCGATTAAAGCGGTCAGAATCCAGTCCCGGAACCAGTAATACTTCATAGCGCCAGTTGCCAGCCTGTCCCCACAAGCTGATGCCTGTTTCATGCCAAGTACAGGGGAGGATGGTATTTTCTCCCTCAGGACGATAAACTCCGAAAAACTCAGTCGGCAGATGATGCTGGTTTGTTCCTCCCACCGGAACGATAATGTGTCCCAGCCTGATATTGAACTCCGGGCAAATAGACTTCTGGATCCAGAACTGTTCCAGTGCTACTTCTCCGCCACGTTCCACTTCACTTTCGTATTCACCCGCTTCCTCTTCTTCTATTTCGACAGCACTTTCGGTTCCTCCATGTTCAAATTCTATTTCACTACCCATTGTCCATCCGTGTCCGAAATTATAATTCAGAAAAAGTACCACATGAGGTAAGTCGAAGCGTCCGTGCGATTGTCCTTTGTAAACGCTCGGGTCTTTGGCTGTGTAGCGGATATATTTGTCGGAGTAAAAGTTATGACTGTATACAGCCTCTCCGTATCCTCCAATGGTTAACCCTTTACTGTCTTTCTCGGTTTTCAGAATGGAACGCTTTGGGGTTCTCGATTCCTTTACCGTGCTGCCGTTGTTGCCGCATGCTTTTTCAACTTCGTTTACTGCAGAAGCATGCGTGCTTACTGCTGCGAAACAAAGTGAAAATAGAAACATTTTACTTTTCATTTGTTCTTTCCTTTTGTTTATTTTTAACAAAGGCAAAGGTAGAATACCTGCTTTGGGGCATCAATACCCATTAGTTGGTAAAAAAAGTTGTTAAATACCTAGTAGTAGGTATAGTTGTTTTTAACTTTGCGGAAAATTTGTTTTTAATGGTATATAGAAATGGAAGAATACCGATTGGACGACCTGACAATCAAAGAACATTTGTTACGTCTGGCGGAGGGAGCAAATAGAGCATTTGCCGAAAGTTTAAATCCCGGTGTAGAGCATGTTTTAGGAATCAGAATTCCTGAACTTCGTAAACTTGCAGTACAGATTTCCCATACAAACTGGGAAGAATATCTGCTTACGGCCGATACGTTTTATATGGAAGAGCGTATGTTACAGGGAATGGTGTTGGGATGTATCAAGCCCGATGATGATGTGGAATACTATTTACATCGTGTAACTTGCTTTGTATGGATTATAAACAGCTGGTCGGTGTGTGATACATTTAAGTTCGGGGGAGGAAAAAAGTTTATAAGCGACAATAAAGACCGCTTGTGGAACTACCTGGTAGACTGGATGCATGCACAGGGAGAATACGAGATTCGCTTCGGGGTAGTGATGAGTATGCAGCTTTTCATCGACGAGGAGCATATCGGACAACTACTGAAAGAATATGATACTATCCGGCACGACGGATATTATGTAAAGATGGCCGTAGCATGGGCATTGTCGGTTTGCTTTGTAAAATTTCCTGAGCTTACCATGAATTATTTGAAACAGAATACGCTGGACGACTTTACATACAATAAAACGTTGCAGAAAATAACTGAATCGTATCGGGTAG
The DNA here is from genome assembly GCF_057861905.1 of Phocaeicola sp. Taxonomy (NCBI): domain Bacteria; kingdom Pseudomonadati; phylum Bacteroidota; class Bacteroidia; order Bacteroidales; family Bacteroidaceae; genus Phocaeicola; species Phocaeicola sp. Next base: position 47,233 of record NZ_DBMACV010000011.1, read on the forward strand.
ATGCTGAAACCAAGACCCTGATCAGGCAAATGAAAAGGCCTGCTGTCCGGTTGTTGGAAAGATAATATTGCCGCACGAACAGCAAGCCTGAATGAAAGACTTGCCGTCCGTGCGATATTTTTTTATTCGTGATGGTACGGACCGTTGTTCAGAATTGTCATGGCACGATAAAGTTGCTCTACAAATATCAGCCGGATCATCTGATGTGAGAAGGTCATTTTCGACAAAGATATCTTTTCCTGAGCAGCGGCATATACGGCAGGCGAAAATCCGTAGGGGCCTCCGATGATGAATACCAGCCGTTTGTTTACCGTATGCATCTTGCGTTCTATCCATGAGGCAAATTCGACGGAGCGGAATTCCTTGCCGTGTTCATCAAGCAAAACGGGTACGTCGCCCGGTTGTAAGGCTTTCAGAATCAGTTCTCCTTCTTTTTCTTTTTGCTGTTCCATGCTCAGACTTTTGGTATTCTTGAGCTCTGGGATGACTTCTATGTCGAAAGAGATATAATGTTTCGTACGCTCCGCGTAATCGTTTATGGCGGTGATGTAATGTTTTTCTACTGTCCGTCCGACAACAAGTAACGTAAATTTCATTTTCTGTCTTGTTTTAATTTAATCTTTTTGCAAAGATAAGGATTATCCTTACCTTTGCCAGTAAGAAAACATATTTAAAATCATAAATAAAGATGGACGAAAAAGTAGTTAAGGATTTAATCGATCGTCTGATTGATTTGTCGTTTGCAGAAGATATTGGTGATGGCGACCATACCACCTTGTCGTGTATTCCTGCCGATGCTATGGGAAAATCGAAACTCTTGATTAAGGAAGAAGGTATTCTTGCCGGCATCGAGGTGGCAAAGGAAGTTTTCCGCCGTTTCGACCCGGAACTGAAGGTGGAGGTTTTCATTAACGATGGCGCACACGTAAAGCCGGGCGACGTAGCAATGGTCGTAGAAGGTAGAGTGCAGTCTTTGCTTCAGACTGAACGCCTGATGCTGAACATCATGCAGCGTATGAGTGGCATCGCTACCATGACACACCGTTACGTAGAGCGTCTGAAGGGAACCAAGACTCGCGTACTCGATACCCGTAAAACAACTCCGGGTATGCGTGTGCTCGAAAAGATGGCAGTTAAGATTGGCGGCGGCGTAAATCACCGTATCGGTCTGTTCGATATGATTCTGCTGAAAGATAATCATGTTGACTTTGCCGGGGGCATTGACAAGGCTATCACCCGTGCACGTGAATACTGCAAGGCAAAAGGCAAGGACTTGAAGATAGAAATCGAAGTACGCAACTTTGATGAATTGCAGCAGGTGCTCGATTTGGGTGGTGTAGATCGTATCATGCTTGATAACTTTACGCCGGCAGATACTCGTAAGGCGGTAGAAATGGTGAACGGACGTGTAGAGCTTGAATCATCGGGCGGTATCACGTTTGATACGTTGCGCGACTATGCCGAGTGCGGTGTCGACTTCATTTCGGTAGGTGCCCTGACGCATTCTGTAAAAGGTCTGGACATGAGTTTCAAGGCGTGCTGATACGTACAGGATTTTTTGTACAAATTTTCTGAGAATTTGTACAAAAAAAATTTTTTTCTGCTGACGTTTTTCCGGAAACATATTGACGCTCTGGTGGAATGACAGGCAGCTTTTCCCCTTTTTCTCTTTTTACCTTATTTGTATCGTATGATTTACGAAGAGGATAATAGGAGAAAAAGGGGATTTTTTATGGTTTTCGTACTACTTGAGTTGTCTTGTTTTTTTGTAATTTTGGTTGTTTTCATAAAATTGGAGCTTATGAGTCATGAAACGTATCAATTCCTTTTATATGCCATGTCGGTAGCTGGTGTGGTAGTTTTTGTGGCGCTTTATTTTGTAAAGGCAGGATATGGTATGTTCCGGACAGCCTCGTGGGGAGTTTCTCTTCCCAACAAGTTGGCCTGGATGTTGATGGAAGTACCGGCATTTATTGTTATGCTGTACGGGTGGGTGTGCAGTGGAGTGGGGATATGGGCTCCACAGGCTGCATTTGCCTTTTTGTTTTTGTTGCATTATTTTCAGCGTTCGTTTGTTTTCCCGTTGTTAATGAGAGGCAAAAGTCGTATGCCGGTTGCCATTGTTGCCATGGGAGTAGTCTTTAATATACTGAATGGCATGTTGCTTACGGCAAGTCTGTTCTGTTATCCTCCCGATGGCTTGTATGCGGACGGCAGTGAGTTCTGGATGCATTCTCTGCCATGGATTGGTTTGGCATTGTTTGTACTTGGAATGGGAATCAACCTGCATTCCGATTATGTTATCCGTCACCTTCGTAAACCCGGCGATACGAAACATTATTTGCCGCAGAAAGGCTTTTACCGCTATGTGACTTCTGCCAATTATCTGGGTGAGTTGATAGAATGGATTGGCTTCGCTCTGCTGACAGGTTCGCCTGCCGCATGGGTGTTTGTCTGGTGGACGGCTGCCAACCTGGTACCGCGTGCCGATGCCATTTACAAGCGTTACTGCGAGGAATTTGGCGAGAAGGCAGTTGGAAACAGAAAACGTATTATACCTTATATATATTAGAACGCTGCCGGATGTATCTTTTCCGGGCGTGGCAAGTGGGCGGCTTTTCTATGGGAAAGATAAGGCCGGATTGCTTGTAGTGTTAACTTTTTAACTGATTATTATGGATTCAAAACTATTTACTCCGGTCCGACTGGGACCGCTGACATTGCGTAACCGTACCATCCGTTCGGCGGCTTTCGAAAGCATGTGCCCCGGCAACAAACCTTCCGAGCAGTTGCTCGAGTATCATCGCTCGGTAGCTGCAGGTGGCGTTGGCATGACGACGGTCGCTTATGCGGCAGTTACCCGAAGCGGCTTGTCGTTCGACCGCCAGTTGTGGATGCGTCCGGAGATTGTACCCGGTTTGCGTCGGCTGACAGATGCTGTCCATGCCGAGGGAGCAGCGGCAAGTATCCAGTTAGGACATTGCGGCAACATGTCGCACAAGAGTATCTGTGGTTGTCTGCCTGTAGGGGCAAGCAGCGGATTCAATCTTTATTCGCCTACCTTTGTGCGGGGACTTCGTGCGGACGAACTGCCCGAAATGGCACGGGCATACGGACAAGCCGTCCGTCTGGCACGTGAATCCGGATTCGATGCCGTGGAAATTCATGCCGGACACGGTTATCTCATCAGCCAGTTTCTTTCTCCTGCTACCAATCACCGTAAGGATCAGTTTGGCGGTTCGCTGGAAAACCGGATGAAGTTCATGGACATGGTGATGGAGGAGGTGATGAAAGCGGCAGGAACAGACATGGCTGTATTGGTAAAGATGAACATGCGCGACGGATTTCGGGGAGGCATGGAGCTGGAAGAATCGCTGCAGGTGGCACAACGGTTGCAACAGTCGGGTGCCCATGCGCTGGTCTTGAGCGGAGGTTTCGTGAGCAAGGCTCCGATGTATGTGATGAGAGGAGAAATGCCAATCCGTACCATGACGCACTACATGACCTGCTGGTGGCTGAAGTATGGCGTACGTCTGGTGGGGAGATGGATGATACCTGCTGTGCCTTTTCGCGAGGCTTATTTTCTGGAAGATGCATTGAAGTTCCGGAAGGCGCTGGATATGCCGCTGGTGTATGTGGGCGGACTGGTTGCCCGTGAGAAAATCGATGAGGTCTTGAACGATGGATTCGAGGCTGTACAAATGGGGCGTGCGTTACTCAACGAGCCGGGTTTTGTAAATCGTATGCGTGAGGAAGAAAATGCGCGCTGTAGCTGTAAGCACAGCAACTATTGTATTGCCCGCATGTATACCATTGATATGGCGTGCCATCAACGTCTGAAAGAGGAGCTTCCTCCTTGTATTAAAAAGGAAATCGAACGTATAGAAAGCAAGGGATAAGATGGAAAAGAAACTAGCGGTGATAACGGGTGCCGATGGAGGTATGGGTACAGAGATAACTCGTGCAGTAGCATCGGCTGGTTATAAGGTGATAATGGCGTGTTGTAATCTGTCGCGGGCAGAGGAAAAACGGAATCTGCTTATGTCGGAAACAGGCAATGCGGATATAGAGGTGCAGTTTGTCGATCTGGCTTCACTGGCTTCGGTCGCATCTTTCGCCCGGAAGATGGTGGAACGGGGTGAACAGATTACCTTGCTGATGAATAATGCGGGAACGATGGAAACGGGACTTCATATTACGGAAGACGGGTTAGAACGAACCGTCAGCGTGAATTATGTCGGCCCCTATCTGTTGACGCGCAAGCTTTTACCGCTGATGGAAGCGGGGAGCCGTGTCGTGAATATGGTTTCCTGTACGTATGCCATCGGCAGGCTGGATTTTCCTGATTTTTTTCAGCGCGGCAGAAAAGGTGGTTTCTGGCGTATTCCTATTTATAGTAATACGAAACTGGCTCTGACTCTCTTTACGCTGGAACTGGCAGCTCGTGTCAGGGAGCGGGGAATCGTAGTCAATGCTGCCGATCCGGGTATTGTATCGACGGACATTATCACCATGCACATGTGGTTCGATCCTTTGACGGATATTCTTTTCCGACCCTTTATCCGTACGCCTCGTCAGGGGGCTGCTACAGCCGTCAGCCTGTTGCTGGACGAAGAAGCAGGTAAGCGGAGCGGGACACTGAATGTCAGTTGTCACCCTAAGCCTTTGTCGGATAAGTATCTTCATCACCGACAGGCAAAAGAGCTGTGGAAACTGACAGAAGAGAGGGTTTCCAAATGGTTGTAACCGAATAAAAACAACGGCAGAGAATATCTTTTTCTCAGATAATCTCTGCCGTTATTGCATCGCTATATTAAGTTAATAAGCATTTTTCTCACCATGGATTGCATTTCTGACGGTCTTGTAGATGATGTAAATATCCAGCCAGAAACTCCAGTGTTCAATGTACCAGATGTCACCAATTACACGTCCTTCCATATCTTTCAGCTCCTTTGTTTCACCTCGGTAGCCGGTTACCTGACTCCAGCCTGTAATACCTGGCTTGACAAAGTGGCGTACCATGTATTTGTTTATCAGTTTGGAATATTCTTCCGTATGCTTCAGCATGTGAGGACGTGGTCCTACTATACTCATATCGCCAAGCAGAACATTGATAAACTGGGGCAGCTCGTCGATGTTTGTCTTTCGCATGATATTTCCCCAGCGGGTTTTGCGGGGATCGTCTTTGGTTGCCTGCAAAGTATCTGCCTCCTTGTTGACTTTCATCGAACGGAACTTATAGCAATAAAATTCTTTATCATTCAGTCCGTTGCGTTTCTGTCGGAAGAAGATTGGACCTGGCATAGTCAGTTTGGTTACGATAGTAACAATGATTAAGATAATCGGGAACAGCGTGCACAGGAATAACAGGGAGAAAACAATGTCGAATGTACGTTTCAGAATCTTATTTTCAGGACGACTTAATGGGTCTTGGCGTAGACTAAGATAAGGAACATTTCCCATCATGTTAAAATATACCCGATTATGCAGGTAATTATGCAAGTTCGGCACACTGTAGAAATGTACTAAGTGGTTTTCGCAATAGTTGATTATCGGCACGATTATATCGCTACGGCGTGAGGGAAGACAGCAAAATAGATAATGTATATATGAGTTTTTTTTCAGGTAATTTTGTACGTCCTCCGGTTGTCCTAAATATTGACATTGTGATGGCATTTCAGGATTAGGCTTATCATCAAAATATCCATTTACTCTATACCCCGTAGACGGGTCGTCCGATAGCTCATGATACATTTCAATATTATTGGATGTACTGCCCACTAACACAACATAGCGTACGTTTTTCCCTTGACTGCGGAAATGTTTTAATACATTTCTAAATGTAAGTCGGAAAAGGCTTAGTAAAAGAAATAAGGTGGAAATGTAGGCTGGAAAAAACATCGAATATATATTCATGAACTTTCCTACACTTAATACTGCCCCTCCCAATATTGAGAAATAAAAAACGTTATGGAATACACGCATGATTATCTGATAGGGATATATTTTACGCAGGTGTAAGATAACTCCGCCTTGAATGCTGCATATCAGATAACACAATATGATGATGATTAATACTTGAGGTAATGTTGCCGTTAACTCTGTATATTTTCCCCTATAAATTGCCCATAGGTAAAAAATATAGAATAATCCGCTACAAATACATAATTCCCCTATAAGGACACATGCCTTTATTATGCTATTGTAGCGTACCATATTATTTGTATAATTCTCCATAACTAAATTATAATAGGTTAAACTTAATATTGTATTCTTTGCTTATTGGTATATGTATATATAGCATGTTTGAAAATATTTCAACAAAGTTATATCTTGTCTGTGTAATAAGCAAATAATTTTAACTCGTTTTGCAGATGAAAGGCTCATTTGTTAAATAAAGCTAATATGCGGGCTTTCCCTTTGCTCTTATTGTGTTATATAACATATAATCTCTATCTTTGCATTGTGTTTTTCATGGTATTAGATTTAAGGTTAATGAAGATTGGGAGTCTGGGAAGATTCCCTTTTTTATTTTATCAATATTCTGATAATTGAAAGTGATAACGAGTCAACTCGTCTATAGGATTCTTTATAAAAATTCCAAGTGGTATATTAAAAGAATGTGCAGACTCTTCCAGTTCTTCGTGAAAGTACCATGCAATGGAGCCGACAAAAGAAACCGGAAATATCTGCGGATACATCAGGACATTGCGGCGGAAGAACTCTCCGAAACAGTCTAATAGAAAAGCATGTACCTGTGTCATTCTTCTATGCTCATATATATAAGGTGTAAAAGAAGCAAGAAAACGGTTGGCTTGTGGCTGTCGATAGACTTTATCCAATATCTCAGGAATAGTAAGGTTGAACTTTTCCTGTAGACCGTCCCGTAATATTTCAGGCAATTGTCCCTTCAGGCAGTCACTGATAAAACGTTTTCCTAAGTAAGCCCCGCTACCTTCATCTCCTAAAATATATCCTAACGGGGGAATGTTCTGTATGATTGTCTTTCCATCATATAGGCATGAGTTGGAACCCGTTCCGAGGATACAGGCTATTCCTACCTCATTTTTACATAAGGCGCGTGCAGCTCCCAGCAAGTCTGTTTCTATAAAAATATCAGCTTCTGGAAACGTATTTTGTAATACCCGCGTAATGCTTTCAGTCTTTGGTGGTAAACATCCGGCACCATAAAAATAAATAGCTGTGCAACGTTGGATTGGAGTTTCAAGTTGTGGAAGAAGTTCATTATAAATGATAGATTGTATTTTTTCTTCCGGCTGATGGAATGGATTGATTCCTTCCGTCTGAACAATTTTGCAATTAGCTATTTCTGTACCGTAGCACCAATCTGTTTTTGTCGATCCGCTATCGGCGATAAGTATCATAATGGAAAAATGTTTATGAAAAGTACAATGTACGATAACATCGACATTGTACTTTTCGTGATATGGACTGAATTTATTAATGACAATGTCCGCATCCACCTCCGCAACATCCGTCGTCGTGGTGATGATGCTCGTGGTCGCCGCAGCCTCCACCGCAGCTGTCACATCCGCAACCACATCCTTCTCCGCTCATCATGTTTACCATTCCTTCTATTTCTTTATTGGTAGCCGGACGCATTTCTGTAACAGTTCCTTCAAAGATCAGGTCCTTTCCTGCATGAGGATGGTTAAGATCAAGTACAACTTTATCTTCTGTTACTTCACCTACATTCGCATAGAACTGATGTCCTTCTGCATCATTCAGCATGATGATGTTACCCGGGAAGATGTTTTCGCTGTCGAAGTTGCCGTCAGGATCACAGAACATAGATTTAGAAACCTGACGAACATTATCTTCATTGCGCTCTCCGTATGCTTCTGCACAAGGAATTGTAAAGTTGAAGTTGTCTCCTTTACTCAGTGCTGTGATTTCTTTTTCAAATTTATCGAGTGTATATCCGATACCTGAAATAAACTGGAACGGATGTTCTACAGTTGCTTCTTCCAGCAATTCTTTGTTACCGTCAGCAATAGCATACAATCGGTATGCTACGGTGATGTATTTGTTTTCCATACTCTTTTTTATAATAGTTTTAAATGAATGAATTTTCGCCAAAGGTACAAATAAAAAATGATTTATTGAAATGAGGAGGTTTCTTCTTTTCTGCTTACTCTTTTTAAAACAAAAGTGATGATAAGGGCTCTATAAAAAGAATTTGGATATAAAATTCGCCTTGGAACTTACTAATAATTATTTTTCGTCGAAAAAATCTTTCATTTTATTTGTTTGTTTCGAAAAAGCCTTTACCTTTGCAGATGTAAAACAAAGCAAGATAACATGAAAGTGATAACTGATATACGAATTAACCTGGCAGTCCTGCATATTATTCGCGTCGTGGTAAAAGAACCAAGAGGTGAGTAAAGTTTTCGTGTATATAGTTCACATAAAGAAATATGTATAGAAGCCTTTCTCGCCAGTGTTGAGAAAGGCTTTTTACTTAATGAAAAGGAGATAAATGTAATGAAACATCAGTTACGCAGTTCGATGAGTACCGAAGGTCGCCGTATGGCAGGAGCAAGAGCCTTATGGGTAGCCAACGGTATGAAGAAGGAAATGTTTGGGAAGCCCATTATTGCTATCGTAAATTCATTTACGCAGTTTGTCCCGGGGCATACGCATTTACATGAAATAGGCCAGCAGGTAAAAGCAGAAATCGAGAAATTAGGATGCTTTGCCGCTGAATTTAATACTATTGCCATAGATGACGGTATTGCAATGGGGCATGATGGAATGTTGTATTCTTTGCCTTCCCGTGACATTATAGCCGATAGCGTGGAGTATATGGTGAATGCACATAAGGCAGATGCGATGGTCTGTATTTCGAATTGCGATAAGATAACTCCGGGAATGCTCATGGCTGCCATGCGATTGAATATCCCGACTGTATTTGTTTCCGGTGGTCCGATGGAAGCAGGAGAATGGGGCGGTATGCATCTTGATTTGATTGATGCCATGATTAAGTCGGCCGATCCTACTGTCAGCGATGAGGATGTAGCTGAGATTGAGTGTCATGCTTGTCCCGGATGCGGTAGCTGTTCCGGAATGTTCACCGCCAATTCCATGAACTGCCTGAATGAAGCTATCGGATTGGCTCTTCCGGGAAACGGAACAATTGTTGCAACTCACGAAAACCGTAAACGTTTGTTTCGGGATGCTGCCGAACTGATTGTGAAAAATGCATATAAATACTATGAAGAAGGTGATGACAGCGTATTGCCGCGCAGTATTGCTACGCGTCAAGCCTTCTTGAATGCCATGACACTGGATATTGCAATGGGAGGTTCTACTAATACTGTATTGCATTTGCTGGCGATTGCACACGAAGCAGAAGTCGATTTTAAAATGGATGACATCGATATGTTGTCACGCCGTGTACCTTGTTTGTGCAAAGTTGCTCCCAATACCCAGAAATATCATATTCAGGATGTCAATCGTGCAGGCGGTATTCTTAATATCTTAGGCGAACTTGCCAAAGGCGGGCTGCTCGATACTACCGTACATCGTGTAGATGGTACTACACTTGGAGAGGCAATTGCCAAGTACAATGTATGTAAAGCGGATGTAGATGCTGAGGCTATTCGTATTTATACAAGTGCACCGGGCGGTAAATTCAACATCCAGCTGGGTTCTCAGAACAATACGTATAAAGAACTTGATACAGACCGTGCTACTGGTTGCATCCGCGATTTGCAACATGCTTACAGCAAAGACGGTGGACTGGCTGTGCTGAAAGGTAATATTGCCCAGGATGGTTGTGTGGTGAAAACCGCCGGAGTAGACGAAAGTATCTGGAAGTTCTCAGGCCCGGCCAAAGTATTCGATTCACAGGAATCGGCGTGTGAAGGAATTCTTGGAGGTAAGGTTGTGAGTGGCGACGTGGTAGTCATTATTCACGAAGGTCCGAAGGGCGGGCCGGGTATGCAGGAAATGCTTTATCCGACTTCATATATCAAGTCGAAACATTTGGGAAAAGAATGTGCTTTGATTACAGATGGCCGGTTTAGTGGAGGAACTTCCGGTCTGAGTATCGGACATATTTCTCCCGAAGCAGCAGCCGGTGGAAATATCGGTAAGATAGTAGACGGAGATATCATTGAGATTGATATACCCAACCGTACGATAAATGTAAAACTCACTGATGAAGAGCTGGCAGCACGTCCGATGACGCCTGTAACTCGTAACCGTCAGGTCTCTAAAGCCTTGAAGGCTTATGCCAGCATGGTAAGCTCAGCCGACAAGGGTGGAGTAAGAATTGTATAAAACCATTATTCTTCATTTTGATTTATGGCTAAAGAAAGAATTACGGGATCGGAAGCATTGATGCGTTCATTAGAGCATGAAGGAGTAAAGACTCTTTTCGGTTATCCGGGAGGAGCTATCATGCCTGTATTCGATGCCTTATACGATCATAGAGATAAATTGAACCATATACTGGTTCGTCACGAACAAGGGGCTGCTCATGCAGCTCAAGGTTTTGCCCGTGTGTCGGGAGAAGTTGGAGTTTGTCTGGTAACAAGTGGTCCGGGAGCTACGAATACCATTACAGGAATAGCCGATGCTATGATAGACAGTACGCCTATTGTTGTCATAGCAGGGCAGGTAGGTGCCGGATTGTTGGGTACAGATGCCTTTCAGGAAGTAGACCTGGTAGGCATTACACAACCAATTTCTAAATGGAGTTATCAGATACGCCGTGCGGACGACGTAGCATGGGCGGTTTCACGTGCCTTTTATATCGCACGAAGCGGACGTCCCGGACCGGTGGTTCTCGACTTTGCAAAGAATGCGCAAGTTGAAATGACCGATTACGAACCGGTAGATGTTGACTTTATCCGCAGTTATGATCCCGATCCGGAAACCGACATGGATGAAATAGATAAGGCGGCAGAACTGATAAACAATGCTCAACGTCCCTTGGTATTGGTCGGTCAGGGTGTAGAACTGGGCGGCGCACAGGAAGAATTGCGTAAGTTTGTCGAAAAGGCTGATATGCCTTGTGGATGTACTTTGCTGGGACTTTCGGCACTTCCTTCCGGTCATCCCCTGAACAAAGGTATGCTGGGTATGCACGGGAATCTTGGTCCGAACGTCAAGACCAACGAATGTGATGTGCTTATTGCAGTAGGAATGCGTTTCGACGACCGTGTGACAGGCGATTTATCTACTTATGCCCGTCAGGCGAAAGTCATTCATTTGGATATCGATCCTTCTGAAATTGGTAAGAATGTACCTGTAGATGTACCTGTGCTTGGCAACTGCAAGCGTACATTGTCTGCGCTGACCGAACGGATAAAACCTCAGAAACATACCGAATGGATTGCCAGTTTCCAATCATATGAGGAAACAGAATATACCCAAGTCATAAAACCGGAAGTATTTCCTGCAGAGGGACCGTTGAACATGGGCGAGGTGGTTCACGCAGTGAGCGAGGCAACCAAAAATGAAGCGATACTGGTTACCGATGTCGGTCAGAACCAGATGTTAGCTTGTCGCTATTTCAAATTCACGAAGAACCGCAGTGTTGTAACGTCGGGCGGTATGGGTACGATGGGCTTCTGCTTGCCGGCAGCTATCGGTGCCACCTTCGGATGTCCCGAACGTACAGTCTGTGCCTTTATGGGCGACGGAGGTTTGCAGATGACCATGCAGGAGTTGGGAACAGTGATGGAGCAGAAAGCACCGGTAAAGATTATTCTTATGAATAATAATTTCCTGGGCAATGTCCGCCAGTGGCAGGCTATGTTCTTCAAACGCCGTTATTCATTTACTCCGATGATGAACCCCGACTACATGCAGATTGCTTCGGCATATGGTATTCCTTCCCGCAGAGTGATAGACCGTTCCGAGTTGAACGACGCCATTCGTGAGATGCTGGAAACCGACGGACCGTTCCTGCTTGAAACCTGTGTGGTGGAAGAAGGAAAGGTATTGCCTATGACTCCTCCGGGAAGTCCCGTAAACTATATGCTGTTGGACTGTTAATTAAGAGTAACTATGGATAATAAGACATTATATACGATAATCGTTCATTCGGAAAACATTGCCGGTTTGTTGAATCAGGTAACGGCTGTATTTACACGTCGCCAGATAAACATCGAAAGTCTGAACGTGTCTGCCTCTTCCATCAAGGGAGTACATAAGTATACCATTACTTGCTGGACTACCCCTGATATCATAGAGAAACTGGTACGTCAGATAGAAAAGAAAATGGACGTGATACAGGCACACTACTTTACCGACAAGGAAATCTTCCAGCGTGAGGTGGCCATGTATAAAGTTTCTACGCCCGAATTTCAGTCGACGGCAGAACCTTCGAAAGTTGTACGTCGCTATGGCGCACACATTGTAGAAGTAAATCCTACCTTCTCTGTGGTAGAGATGACGGGCATGAGCGATGATATCACCAGCTTGTACCAAGAACTGAAAAACCTGAACTGCGTACTGCAATTTGTCCGCTCAGGAAGAATTGCAATTTCGACCAGTTGTTTTGAGCGTGTAAACGAATATCTGGCACATCGGGAAGAACGATATAAAAACGAAAAACAATAAAGAAGGTTATGAGTGAGGATAATAAAGTTAGTACCTACCAGTTTGTAGCAGAACCGTTCCACGTAGATTTTATGGAAAAGCTTACGATGGGCGTATTGGGTAACCATCTGTTAAACTGTGCTGGCTTTCATGCGGCAGAGCGCGGCTTCGGCATTGCCACCCTGAACGAGAACCATTATACATGGGTGCTTTCACGTCTGGCAGTGGAAATGGAGGAAATGCCCCGTGCATACGAGAAGTTCAGCATCCAGACGTGGGTGGAAAATGTGTACCGTCTGTTTACCGACCGTAATTTTGCTATCCTGAATCAGGACGGCAAGCCGATAGGATATGCACGTTCTATCTGGGCAATGATCAGCATGGAAACTCGTAAGCCTGCCGATTTGCTTGCATTGCATGGCGGCAAGATTACCGACTATATTTGCAAGAAAGACTGTCCCATAGCCAAAGCCGGCCGTGTAAAGGTGACAGAGCAGACTCCTTGTTCCGAGTACTTGGTGAAGTACAGCGACATTGACCTCAACGGTCATGTCAATAGTATCAAGTACATCGAACATGCACTCGATTTGTTCCCACTCGAAATGTTCCGCAATAAATCTATTCACCGCTTCGAAGTGGCATACGTTGCCGAAAGCTATTATGGCGACAAGCTGAGCTTCTATCGCGAACAGGTGGGCGAGAACGAATACGATATAGAGATAAAAAAGAACGGCACGGAAGTTGTCGCTCGTTGTAAAGTGATATTTAACTGATTTTTTAATAAAAAGATTGTAATTATGGCACAAATGAATTTTGGCGGCGTTACTGAAAATGTAGTAATCCGCGATGAGTTCCCCTTGGAAAAAGCACGTGAAGTATTGAAAAACGAAACAATAGCTGTCATCGGTTATGGTGTACAGGGCCCCGGACAGTCACTGAATCTGCGTGACAATGGTTTCAACGTAATCGTAGGACAGCGTCAGGGCAAGACATTCGAAAAAGCTGTTGCCGACGGTTGGGTACCGGGCGAAACCTTGTTCAGCATCGAAGAAGCTTGCAAGAGAGGTACTATTATCATGTGTCTGTTGTCGGATGCTGCCGTTATTTCTGTATGGCCTACCATCAAACCTCATCTGACTGCTGGCAAAGCATTGTATTTCTCTCACGGATTTGCCATTACATGGAACGACCGTACCGGTGTGGTTCCTCCCAAAGATGTCGACGTTATCATGGTTGCTCCTAAAGGTTCGGGTACATCTTTGCGTACCATGTTCCTCGAAGGACGTGGCTTGAACTCATCGTACGCTATCTATCAGGATGCTACCGGCAAGGCTTACGAACGTACTATTGCACTGGGTATCGGTATCGGCTCAGGTTATTTGTTCGAAACAACCTTCCAGCGTGAAGCTACATCCGATTTGACAGGTGAACGTGGTACATTGATGGGTGCAATTCAGGGCTTGCTGCTGGCACAGTATGAAACATTGCGTGAACACGGACACTCACCTTCGGAAGCCTTCAACGAAACAGTTGAGGAACTTACTCAGTCGTTGATGCCGCTGTTTGCAGCAAAAGGTATGGACTGGATGTACGCTAACTGTTCTACAACTGCTCAGCGTGGTGCATTGGACTGGATGACTCCGTTCCACGATGCTACCAAACCGGTATTCGAAAAACTGTACAAGTCGGTTGCCGAAGGCCACGAAGCACAGCGTTCTATCGACTCAAACTCTCAGCCGGACTATCGTGATAAACTGAACGAAGAACTTCGTCAGTTGCGCGAAAGCGAAATGTGGCAGACAGCCGTAACCGTTCGTAAACTTCGTCCGGAAAACAACTGATAAACCACTTTCCAGATAAATAAGAAAAGAGGGTGTGTCGTAATACGCGATTCACCCTCTTTTCTTTATCAACGATAAGAGTGTAGTTAACTTTTTCAGGCAGCGATATTCAGAAGATAATCTCG